>JAJRQB010000116.1 GCA_024280485.1 Deltaproteobacteria bacterium | reverse complement strand
TCGTCATTCCCGCGAAGGCGGGAATCCAGTGTTTTTAAGAAGCGTGGATCCCCGCTTTCGCGAGGATGACGGTCTTTGATCTTGGTTTTAAGGGACTTTCAGTCCCCATCAAACCTCTGCACTTTAGTGCAGAGTGGTTTATTTAAGGCCGCAGCGAGCTATTCAGTCGGCGACCCTTTCAGACTAATGCCGATCTTCCTCACCTGCAAGCGGCGAACCTCTTCGACACTGATTTTGAGCAGCGAGGCTGCAACCAGCAGCGGACTGCCCTTGACCAGGTTCAGTTCCAGCTCCTGATCGATGAGGGTGATCTCCAACAGATTCGGCCGCAGATCGAGCTGTTCTTCGCGCCCCTTTTTTAGTCGCGTCACCATAACACTTTCAGCTTGCAGAAAAGTGTCGATCCGCTCGGAAAGATCCTTGGGGGCCGGCTGCGGCAGCGGAATCCGGTAACGACTTGAGGCGACCGAAGCCGAGGGCGAGGGCGCCTTCCAGGGAATTATTGAGGCTTCAATAATTTTGAACCCCTTGGGAAGTTGAACATTTAGTGACGATAAAATATGATCGATCGCTACCGGATGAAGTAATTCCAGATCGATCAGCTCCGCTTCGCTGGCCACCCCCATCGGTAGTGCTTCCAGGTAGGAAACCTTCGGTGTCGGGTGAAAACCGGCAGAGAAACGGATCGGCAAACCGGCCCGCCGCAGTGCCCGCTGGAACATTGTCAGGTACTCTAGATGACCGACCAGCCGTGCTCGACCGGTCTTGCTCAGGGTCAAACGCACGCGGGTTTTCAGCTCTTCATCGAGCGGTTTTTCCGCGGCAGTTTTTTCCACCACCGGCGGCAGATTGCCGGTATCGCTCAAACGCATCCGCAGTGTTTCGAAATCGCAGACCCCGCAGGCATGGCAGTCGCCGCCGCGGCAATCGATAGTCGCAGCTCCGCTCAGGGACTTTTGCCGTTCGAGCTGGAAAAACTTTTTCGGTATGCCGCAATCGATATGATCCCAAGGCAGGACTTCATCCTCCCCTCGTTCTCGTAGATACCAGCTCGGTTCAACGTTGCAATCGGCAAATGCCTGTTGCCACTTGGCAAAATCGAAGTGCTCCCGCCAGCCGTCGAAACGGCAGCCGAGCTCCACCGCCCGCTCCAGGACTCCGGCCAGCCGTCGATCTCCACGGGCAAAGACCCCTTCGAGAAAAGACAGCCCGGCTTCGTGATACTTGAAGCGCAGCTTTTTCTTTCGCAGCCCGTCACGCAGCAGGCTCTGCTTGCGCAGGGTCTCCTCGATGCCGATCTGCGGTTGCCACTGAAACGGCGTATGCGGCTTCGGCACAAAGGTCGAAACGGCGACATTGACGTCATTGCCGCCGGTCCCCTTGCCGCTGCGCTTGACCTGTGCCGCCAGCTCGATCAACGCGTCCAGATCTTCATCGGTCTCGGTCGGCAATCCCTGCATAAAATAAAGCTTGATCAGCCGCCAGCCGAGCCGGTAAGCATCACCGGTGGAGGTCAACAGATCTGCAGCGCTGATTCCTTTATTGATCACCGTCCGCAACCGTTCACTGCCCGCTTCGGGCGCCAGGGTGAACCCGGTTTTGCGTACCTTTTGCACCTCTTCCATCAGCCCTTCGGTCAGCGAACCGACCCGCAGGCTCGGCAGCGAAACCGCCACCCGATCCTCGGCGTGCTGTGCCATCAGGTTTTGCAGTAGCGGCTCGATGCAGGAGTAATCACCGGTCGACAGCGACAGTAGCGAAACCTCCTCGTAGCCGGAATTTGCCAGCGCGCTATCGATCAGTTGTTTGACCTTCTGTGGGCTGCGCTCGCGCACCGGCCGGTAGATGTAACCGGCCTGGCAGAAACGGCAGCCCCGGGTACAACCGCGGGCAATCTCCAGCGCCACTCGATTGTGCACCGTCTGCATGAAGGGGATGATCGGCTCGGTCGGAAAGGGCGCTGTCTCCAGGTCGGCCAGAAAGCGTCGCCGGATCATGGTGTAGCCCTCTTTCAGTGGTGTGATCTGCGCCAGACAGCCATCATCCTGATAGTCGACGGTGAACAGCGCAGGCACATAAAAACCCTCGTGAGTTGAGAGTTCATCGAGCAGACGGCGCCGATCCCAGCCCTGCTGCTTACCTCGCCGTACCGCTTCGACCAGTTCGACAATCGCCTCTTCGCCGTCACCGATCAGGGCCACGTCGAAAAACTCGGCCAGCGGTTCCGGGTTGTAGGCGCAGGGGCCGCCGACCACGATCAGCGGCGCTTGCTCATCGCGCTGCTCGCGGCGCAACGGCAGTCCCGCCAGATTCAGCATGGTCAGCAGGTTGGTGTAGCTGAGCTCATACTGCAGGGTGAAGCCGATGATGTCAAAATCACCCAGCGCCCGGCTTGATTCGAGGGAGCACAGCGGCTCCTGCTGCTCGCGCAGCCACTGTTCCATGTCGGGCCAAGGGGAATAGACCCGCTCGGCCGCAGCCCAGTCGAGACTGTTGAGGATATGGTAGAGGATCGGGAAACCGATGTGGCTCATACCGACCTCGTAGACATCGGGAAAGGCCAGCGCCATCCGTACTTCAATGCCGGCCTCAAGCTTACAGATACTGCCCAGTTCACCACCGAGGTAGCGGGACGGGCGGGAAACTTGCGTCAGGGCATCAGCTTGATTATCAGCGGACAAAATTCAACCTATTCATGGAAAGCAAAAAGGGTGCAAAGTTAGCACCCTTAGAGTTTCAAGACAAGTGATTCTTAAAGGTTTTTCGTGAGTGTTTAGCTCGTTGGCTTCGGGGTGGCTACTTCAGGGGGGGGGGAGCATAGAATTCAAAAAAATCGCACGCTAAGTCATTCTGGACTTTCGTAACCCTGATGTCGGCATATAGATCCAGGCCTAAGGCTAGGAAAATTGTTCTAGGCTTTGTCCCTTGTGCGACCAGTACTTAAGGCAGTCGGTTGTCGTAGGGATATGTTTGCCGCTGAGTCCTTTCGTCTGGGATTTAATTGTTCGAATGGTTTTTTCATCTGCTCTTTTGATAAGCATGAAGCTTTTCCCGACACAGCAGACGTTAAATTTCTTTCCCGTTTCATTGAAAATTATCGTTTGACCGAGTAGCCACTTTGGAAACTCATGGCTTGGCATGCTTCTAGGGTGGAGGCTTTGAGGTGCCGGACCTGCTATTGGCCAGTGTGCCAAGACAGTGTATTGGCGGGCTATGCAATAGGCGGATGTGAGCGCCAAGTTTTTTAAAAAAGATCTCCTGTTGATCATTTCTCTTCCTCCTTTGAATCCATAGCCGCATGCCAGCGCGACAAAAAGTGTCTTATGGTCTTTTCGTGGCCCTGGCGTTGGTAACTGAGTATGGCAACGGTTCGTCAGGGGAAATGCTCGGGATTGGGTCATTGCGTATCACTTTAGTTAACATGAAATAACTGCTACAGCCTCTGATAAAACGATTGCACAGGCTGTGGCTACATTTAAAGAGTTCCCCATGCCAAGCATAGGCACGTAAATATTTTGGCTACATAATTCGACTACGTCAGAATCAATACCATTAGTTTCTGAACCCATAACCATGGCCATCTTTGACACGTAGTTTGCATTTTTGTAAGAAACAGAATTCGAGCAGAGTTCAATGCAGGACGGAAAGTAGCCACGACTTGACAACTCTTTTACAGCCTCAGTAGTTGACTTGTAGAACTCGATATTGATCCATTTAGTTAGACCTCTAGACGTTTTTTTCATTCGTGTTTCAGAAATTTTATTCACGCCGCAAACCCATACTGCCTCCACCCTGAATGCGTCTGCTAAGCGAATTATTGATCCAATATTGTAGCTGCTTTTCACATTGTCGAGAACAATAACGATCGGGATTTTTCCAATACTGTTAAATTCAGTTCTTGAAGGTTTTTCTTTTCTGATTTCGTTGGTTGTTAACTTCATGGAACCTCCTTCTCTGGCAGCCTGTCGGACTATACGGGCTGAAGCGAAAATTTGACTGTTTGAGATCAGGTTTTGGCTAATTTGAGAGTAATAGCCGTAGCTATTGGTCGAAAATGAGCCGAAATATGGGCCAAACAGACGGGTTTGCAGCCAGCTCATGAATAGTCTGACAGGCTGCTAGGGTCGATAGTTGCACCCCAGGGCGACAAAAAGAGTCTTGCGATTTGCAAAAAATGAAGTACCCTTAATCTGTGCGACGCAGATTGTCGCGCCGCACTGGTATTGATATGGGCAAGGAGGAAGAAATGGCGACAATTACCCAATGGAAAATTCTTAAGATACTGACCAAAAACAAGCAGGGGACGCAGAGGATTCGTGAGGCGTTAGCTCAAGATGGAGTCGATCTGACGCTGCGCTCTATCCAGCGCAACCTTGAGTCTCTTTCTGGATTTTTTCCTATTACCTCCGACCACCTGAATCCAGCGGGCTGGAGATGGGCCGAACAATGCGAACTGCTTGATCTTCCAACCATGGATGGCGGTACCGCATTGACGCTAAAGCTTTCAGAGCAGTATCTGACTGAAATGTTGCCGAAAGGCTGTGTCTCCACACTGCGGCCCTATGTCGATCGTGCCCATAAGTTGCTGGATGAGATTGAAGGAACCAGGCTGGGGGATTGGCCTAAACGGATTGCGCGGATCAGTCGGCAACAGTCGCTCAGCCTGCCTGAAGTTGATGGAGAGGTGCTTGACGCGGTTTTTCAGGCCGTGCTTGAAAAAAAGCAACTGACCATCAGTTACCAAAGGCTTCAAGATGAGCAACCAGCCGACCGGGAACTGCATCCACTCGGATTAGTTTTTGACAGTGGCGTCATCTATCTGGTGGCAACGGTATGGAACTATCAGGATGAGCGCCAATTCGCCCTGCACCGGATGGTCAGCGCAAAAGTGCTGGATAAAAAAGCAACACAGAAGAAAGCATTCTGTCTTCAGCAATATATCGCTGACAACAACTTTGATTTTCCAAGCAAGTCCGGCCCGATTCGCGTCAAACTGCAGGTTAGCAATTGGCTGGCCAGGCACCTTGAAGAACGACACCTCTCTGAGGACCAGGTAATCACCGAACAGGAATGTGGCTCTCTGGTTGAAGCGACGGTTACCGATACGGCGCAACTGAAATGGTGGTTGCTTGGGCATGGAACAAAGGTTGAAGTTCTCGGCCCTCCTGCACTGCGGGAAGCGATCAGCAAAACCATAGAAGAGCTACATGGGATTTACAGCGAAACTGACCCTGAAGGAGGGGATTGAATTATGCGCCAAGGTTTAAGCAAGGGGCTCTATGTCCGAGGCAAAAAATGTCAAAAATCTTTATGGCTGCACAAGTTCCAGCCCGAACGCAAGGACAAGGTCAGCGAGCAGCAGCAGGCCGTTTTCGGTCCTGGGACGGCTGTCGGCGAGTTAGCCTGCGATCTCTTTCCCGGCGGGGTCATGGTGCCTTATGAAGGGTTGAGGGTTCAGGAACAAATCGCCATGACGCAGCAAGCGATGCAAGACGGGCAAGAAACCATTTACGAAGCCTCTTTTGAGTATGACGGCATCTTCGTCAAGGTCGATATTCTGCATAAGCATGAAGGTGTCTGGGATATTTACGAGGTCAAGGGGTCAACTTCGGTCAAGTCGGTTCATAAAGATGATGTCGCCGTGCAACTGTACGTACTGTGCGGTGCAGGCGTGAAAATCGGCAAGGTTTACCTGGCGCATCTCAATAATAAATACGTGCGCAACGGAGCGATAGCGATCGACCAACTGTTTTCGATTGCCGACTTAAGCGATCTTGCCAAAGAGAAGCAGGATGAAGTTTCCAGCAGCGTCGCCGAACTTCGCAAAATGCTGGCCAGCGACATGCCCGAAGTGAAGATTGGACCGCAGTGCTCTAAACCTTATGCGTGTGATTTTCACGGCCACTGTTGGCAGCAGGTTCCAGAAAATTCGGTGTTCAAGCTCAACGGCCGCGGAATAGACGCCTTCGATTACTATCATCGGGGGATGCAGCGCCTGGACGACCTGCCGCTTAACAAATTAAACCGGAGCCAGCGGATGCAGGTTGAATGTTACCTGGCAAAGGATGAGCACATCGATAGCAAGAAAATCACGAAATATCTTGAAGAACTCTGGTACCCTCTAGTGCACCTTGATTTCGAAACCTTTATGGCGCCGGTCCCGCTGTTTGACAAATCAAGGCCCTATCAGCAGATGCCGTTTCAATACTCCATTCATATTCAACTTGAGAGGGATGGTCCGATTGAACATCGGGAATATCTGGCTGTGCCGGGCATTGATCCGCGTCCTGAATTGATCGCCGGTCTGCTGCGGGAAATCCCGGAAGAGGCTTGCGTGCTCACCTACAACATGACCTTTGAAAAAGGTAGGCTCAAGGAGCTTGCCAGGGATTTTCCTGCCGAAAGTGAAGCCCTTAACGGAATTGTTCAACGGGTACGTGATCTGATTATTCCGTTCCGCAAACGATTCGCCTACCGGTGGCAGCAGGAGGGTTCAAGCTCGATCAAAAAGGTGCTGCCAGCCTTTGTGCCGGAACTCAGTTATCAGGGGATGCCGATTGCGAATGGAGGAATGGCGATGGCTGCTTACCACCTGATGTGCGCTGAAGGGGATGCTGAAAGGCTGTCAGAAATTCGTAAGAATCTGTTGGCATACTGCAAACTTGATACGGAAGCGATGGTGCTTCTGCTGGAGAAGTTAAATGATATGGCTGTGGCCAGGACATAATTGGATTTTTACTAAAGTCGGCAATTACTAAGAGGAGGAAGCCAGCAATGACAATCTGGGCATTTAACAAAGTGGAACCGATATCAGACCGAAATCTAGTATATCAGTCTGTGAAATCAGGCAAGTCTCGCTTTGGATGGTCTCAACGAGACGAGCACAATCTTAAATTAAATAATAATTGGACCGATTGGCACTCCAAACAGTTGTTTTTACTAAAAGTGAAACAGGGGGATTGGATCGTTCACATCAATACACCCAGTTGGGGGAAATGTATTGCAGTAGAAGTTCTTTCTGCATATGATTTTGATGATGGCCTACAATGCAGCGGGGGACCGGACTTTAGACATTTTTTTAAAGTTGACACAGAAACTGTCATTGAGTTTAACCGTAAAGATGCAAATGTTCTGCCTTCAGTCAATCTAAATCCCAGACAGAGATATCATAGAATTCGTGCTGCCGATGACTTTCACAAATCAATCGCCAATCTGAAGAACAATGCTGTCTGTTTGAGTGATGGTGAGAGTAAGGAAGAGCACCACCTGAAGGACAAGACAAGTAAATATTTGCTTGAAATGTCTAACCTTATCCATAAAATGCATAAAAGCAAAAACCTAGAACGTTTTTTAGCAAAAGTCTTTCGGAAAATACCTGGAGTGATTGATGTCGATGAAAATGGTTTTGGGTGGGGAACAGATTATGGGGCGGACCTTATTGTAACGATGAGTACATCATTAGGAAGTATCGAGTTTGAAAATAAAATCATAGTTCAGATTAAATCTTTTGAAGGTACTCACTATGATCTTGACGCCGTTGAGCAAGTTAAAACTGGGATTGAGAAATATGCAGGGACGGCGGGCATGATTATAACAACAGCAAAAAAATCAGAAAAACTGGCAAACAAAATACAGAAAACTTCCGAGGAGGTAGGTCTGCCAATAGATTTGTTAGCATCTGATGATGTCGCCAAATTTGTAATCAAACATGCTCCAGAATTACTTTTCAGGCTAGATGGAATCTCTTAGCAACATTTTCCTAGAATTTGTTGACCGCATCATTGGATTTGGAAAGGCTATAGCGAGGCCATCAATAAATGTGAATGCTGAGCAATAGACACCGCAAATGCTCAGCATTCCGCATTTTGACGTCCCGCCAAAATAGATTTAAGAGGAGTCTAACTGGTGAATTCCGGGGACAAAGTGTTCATTGAAACGGTATATCCATGCAGCGACGACAACAGCCGATTCCACTGATGTGCACATCTATAGAATAACAAGCTCAATTCTGGGGACTCTCAACCCCGAGGCAACAACCGTTACCTTCAGCGTATCACCGGCGTCCTCATTCACAACAAGGCCCGAAATGACATTTGCGTCATCAGCTACCTTTTGGTGGATATGGTCGATAATCTCATGGAACTCGTCCATGGTCATGCTGGCAGAGCCGGTGACATTGATAAGAACCCCCTTTGCGCCATCAAGGTTGTACCCTTCAAGAAGGGGACTATTGCTTGCGTCAGACAGCGCATTTAGTGTTCGGCCGTTGCCCTCGGCCGCTCCGGTGCCCATGATAGCCCTGCCGCGACAGGAGAGGATTGTCTTTACATCTGCAAAATCGACATTAATCAGCCCGGGCGTCATGATGATATCGACAATACTCCGTACGGCATAATTGAGGATGTCATTGGCAGGCTTGAATGCTTGCTTGATGGGAAGCTTGTTGGCAATGGAGGAAAGTCGATTGTTTGAAATGACAATCAACGAGTCGACTTGATTTTCCAAAGCAGTCAGGCCAACAGTCGCTTGCTGGTAGCGCCTTTTCCCCTCGTAGGAAAAAGGCATTGTTACTATCCCTACCGTAAGAATCCCCAACTCTTTGGCGGCACCAGCAATAACAGGGGCCGCACCAGTACCGGTCCAACCACCCATGCCAGCAGCAACAAATAACAGGTCCGTACCATCTAAATGCTTCACGATTTCCGGCAGACTTTTTTCTGCCGCGTCTCGACCGATCTCAGGGTCAGCTCCCGCCCCGAGACCGCTATCGCCCAGTTGTATCCTTATCGGTCCTTCTTTTGGAGTTGAAGATTTGTAAAGGGTGTTGAAAAGTACCCTATCAGGACCAGCTAGTATTAACCCCTGATGCTTTTAAAAGCATTTTTTTGTAGATTCTCGGCCATCAGTAATAGCTGTCGAGGCTTATCCTGAAGTGGTTACACTATCCCGGACACACAAACCGAGGCATAATGCCCGACAATGGAGGTGTGTTCAATGAGTTCAAGTTACTCGTCCCAATTTAAGCAAGATACCGTCAAGTTGGCAGTTGAATCTGATCAATCTGTTGCC
>JAJRQB010000115.1 GCA_024280485.1 Deltaproteobacteria bacterium | reverse complement strand
GCTACTTCAATGCGTTTGTTGCGTGGTAAATCGACTCCAGCAATACGTGCCAATGTCCTGTCCTCCTAGGGTCTATCCCTGTCTTTGCTTATGCTTGGGATTCTCGCAGATGATCCGCACGACCCCTTTTCGCTTAACAACTTTGCACTTGTCACAGATTTTCTTTACTGAAGATCTAACCTTCATCCTGAGATCCTTTTCTTTAATCATGTTACTAGAACCATCGCCTGCTAAAAGCAGCAGCAATGGAGGTTCATCTAAAGTTTTGTCAATATCTCTGGGCCACTCTCAGTCACAGCTATAGTGTGCTCAAAATGAGCAGACATACCACCATCAAGAGTTACAGCGGTCCAGCCATCTTCCAGAACCTTAACAGCTGGGGTTCCTGAGTTAATCATTGGCTCAATAGCCAGAGTCATTCCAGGCTTGAGTTGTGGGCCATTTCCCGCAGTACCGTAATTAGGTATTTGCGGATCTTCATGCAGCGTACGCCCGATACCATGACCAACAAATTCGCGAACAACGCCGTAACCATGAGATTCAGCACATATCTGAACTGCCTGAGATATATCCGACAGGCGTCCACCAACTAGCGCAGCTGCAATTCCATCTTCCAGTGACTGCCTGGTTACATCGAGCAGCTTGCAGGTCTTGGGGTCAGTCTCACCAACTGCTATAGTCACCGCCGAATCCCCATAGAAACCATCATAAATCAGACCAAAGTCTATACTTATAATGTCTCCGTCCAACAACGGCTCAGAGTTCGGAAATCCATGAACAACCTGATCATTAGGTGATGCACAGATTGTATATGGAAAACCACCATAACCCTTAAAAGCTGGTTTGGCTTTCCACTTTTTACATTGACTCTCTGCAAAACGATCCAGCTCTAGGGTCGTGACACCAGGTGCTATCTTCTCACGTAGCAGTTGTAAGACCTCAGCAACCATCCTGCCGGAACGACGCATGCGTTCCAACTCAGCTGAGGATTTGACTACGATCACCCTAGATCGCCCTTAAAATGTCAAATACTTGTTGCTGTACCTCAGCAATAGGTGCCATACCATCAACGACCTTTAGTATCCCAGTTTGTCGATAATAATCTTCAAGTGGTGCCGTCTGCTGGTGATAGACATTCATCCGATTCCGAATGGTTTCTTCCTGATCATCATCACGCTGGATAAGTTCACCGCCGCAAGTATCACAGATCAAGCCTTCAGCAGGTGGATCAAAGCGCACATGATAACCACGCGAGCAGTTACGACAAGCACGACGACCAGTCAGGCGTTCGACAAGAGCGTCTGTTTCGACCTGAAGAGAAACAACGACATCCAAGTCTTTAGCTAAAGCGGACAAAGTCCGCTTCAAAGCATCAGCTTGAGGTAGCGTGCGAGGGAAGCCATCCAGGATGAAGCCTTTTCCGCAATCAGCCTGCTGAAGTCGTTCGCTTACGATTCCAATAACAACTTCGTCGGTAACCAGAGTGCCCGCATCCATTGCTTCTTTTGCCTTGAGGCCCATCGGTGTTTGTTCGCGCACAGCTGCACGCAACATATCACCGGTCGAGATTTGCGGGATACCAAAACACTCTACAATCTGAGCAGCCTGAGTCCCCTTACCGGCTCCCGGAGGGCCGAGCAAAATCAATTTCATCGTCAAAGATCCTTATCAGCCGTGACGCCCCTTGAGCGACACACCTTTCATAAAACCTTCATAGGATCGAGAAATCAGATGTGCCTCAATCTGAGATGCCGTATCCATCCCGACGCCAACAACGATCAGCAGTGATGTTCCGCCAAAAAAGAAGGGGACATTAAACTTGCTAATCATAAATGTCGGCAACACACAGACCAACGATATATATGCCGCACCCACAAATGTCAGACGACCCAGCACCGTATCTAGGAAATCCGCCGTCTCCTTGCCTGGTCGAATCCCAGGGATAAAACCACCCTGATTTTTGACGTTTTCAGCCACATTCACTGGGTTGAAGGTCACAGCCGTGTAGAAGTAGCAAAAGAAGACAATAAATGCAACATAAAAAAGGTTATAGATCCAATGACCAGGCGTCATCACCGCAGCGACTGACTGGACCCATGGAACGTCTATCAAGTTAGCCACTGTTGCAGGAAACATGATGATTGAACTGGCAAAGATCGGCGGAATAACACCACTCATGTTGATTTTCAGAGGTAGATGACTCGCCTGACCGCCCATATTTCGCATACCAACAACACGTTTGGCATAGTGAATCGGCACACGGCGCTGAGCACGCTCCATGAAAACGATAGCAGCAACAACAGCAATCATCAGCAGAAGAATGAAGAGCATGACAGTCGGTGTGATCGCACCAGTTTCGAGTAGCCTGAGTGAATTAACAATCGCAGAAGGAGTGCCAGCAACAATACCCGCAAAGATAATCAGGGAAATGCCGTTACCAATGCCACGCTCTGTGACCTGCTCTCCCAACCACATAATAAATGCAGTCCCGGCTGTCAGAGTAAGAATCGTCATCAAGATGAAGCTAGTCCCTGGATTGGGAACGACCAATGCACCCGCAGGGCCTGTCATAGTCTGCAAGCCTACAGCAATACCAGCACCCTGAATAACTGCCAATACAATGGTGCCATAGCGTGTATATTGTGTTATTTTACGTTTGCCCTGCTCACCCTCTTTCGAGAGCTTCTCAATCGGTTCAAAAACAACCGTGAGTAGTTGCAGAATGATCGAAGCGCTGATGTACGGCATAATGCCAAGAGCAAAGACCGTCATCCGCTCCAAAGCACCACCCGTAAAGGCACTAACCATACCCAGCAACGTGCCTTCAGTGCCCTCAAAAAACTTAGCGAGGACCTGAGAGTCAATGCCCGGAGTTGGCACATGACAACCGATGCGGTAAACCGCAAGCATCCCCAACGTAAAGAGGATGCGGCGCCGCAGTTCAGGAATGGCGATGATATTCTGCAGCGTATTCCACACGTTAGATCACCTCAACTTTACCACCAGCAGCCTCAATTTTGGCTACCGCTGATTTGCTGAATTTATGGGCTTGAATGGT
>JAJRQB010000114.1 GCA_024280485.1 Deltaproteobacteria bacterium | reverse complement strand
ATCGTAGGTCGTCCGGCCATTGACCACGACCTTCTCAATCTTATCAGCCAGTATCATCCGTGCGACCGACTGAAAAACGTTCTCATACCTGCGGGTCTCCTTCTGCACTGACTGCAGATGAAAAGCCAGAGAACCATCATCCTTACGCTTGCGTGGCTGAGTCATCGTCACCTCCCACGGTGGAAGTATCTATTGGTTAATTTTAAGTGTAACGGCTTTTTTACTCTTTTCAGTAAATGCTTAAAATTATTTTTTCATAAATAAAAATGGGTCACCTCATTTTGAAGCGACCCACAAAGATAGCAAAAAGCACTAAATTTCCATTACCAGTTCAGAGGAATTCGCACGAAGAGACTCGGAGCAAGGACCGAGAGGAACGAACGTCGAGGCGCGACGACAACCGGAGCAGGGTAGTGCCGGCGGTATCCATAATTCCTGGCAACCTTCCGGTAGTGACGCCGGGAGTACCGCGTGTCACGACGATCAAGGCGACGTTCCATGCTGCGATTATCACGACGTTCATGGCGCAATTCTTTGCGTAAGTGCTTCATTTTTTTTTGAAATTTTCCATAACGACCATCCTGGCGATCATGCCTGGCATAATGGCGTTGGTCCTTCTGAACCCGTTCAACTTGCCGGTGATCTGATTTATTATGACGCTCCCCATCACGACCCTTCGCCAGCGCCGGAGAGGTCAAACCGATAGAAACCAGAATCAGTAAAATTAAAGTGTTTCGCATAACATCCTCCTTCGTTTTTTGTTGGCTAACTCTCTTGTCCTGCTGTTGATTCGATACTACCGAATGGAAAAAAGAATTTCATTCGACATCGGGTCAAATTGGGACAGATGTCTGCAATAATTCATGTAATATTGGTATCTTAGGTGGCAGAATGTCTGGTCTTGTTTTGAAAGAAAAAGGGAAGTTAATAGGCTTACGTCTGGAAATCAGCTATAGTTTGAAGAACTTCAATCCGGTGAGACAGCATGATCCCAGAGAATGAAATCCGTATCAGTGCCATCCGCGCCCAGGGAGCCGGAGGGCAGAACGTCAACAAGGTTGCCAGCGCCGTAAGCCTGTTCTTCGATATTTCAGCATCATCATTACGGGATGAGATCAAGGAGAGGCTGCTCAATCTGAATGACCGCCGTGTCACCACCGACGGAGTCGTGGTCATCAAAGCCCAGAGCTATCGAAGCTTTGAGAAAAACCGTGCCGATGCAATATTACGCCTGGAGGAGATGATCTCAAAGGTGAGTAAAGTCCAAAAAAAACGGCGTCCGACCAAACCGAGCAGGGGCGCCCGGACCCGGCGACTCGACAGCAAAACCAAGCATGGCCAGAACAAAACTCTCCGTGCCAAGGTCGATTACTGACAAGTACAGTTCCTATCTTTAAGCATCAAACATTTCACTTCAACGAGTTATTCTTACGCTGGCGATAAGCCTCGGCGATCCCGCCCTTTGCCGTTTCCCGGTAAAGAGACGGCAAATCTTTGCCTGTCTCTTTCATGACGGAAACAATTTCGGTAAAACTGATTTTATGAGCTCCGTCAGAGAGCAGGGCGAAGTTGCAACAGGTCATGGCACGGGCCGCTGCGTGAGCATTACGCTCGATGCAAGGAATTTGCACCAGCCCCTTGACCGGATCACAAGTTAGTCCCAGGTGGTGCTCAAGACCCATTTCTGCGGCATATTCGATCTGTTGGATAGTCCCACCGTAGAGCTGAGTCGCAGCCGCAGCGGCCATGGCACAAGCCGTACCGACCTCACCCTGACAACCCACCTCGGCACCAGAGATCGAGGCATTATGCTTGACCAGATTTCCGATCAAGCCCGCAGTCGCCAGAGCGTACAGAATATCAGCAGTTTCGCAGTTCAGGGTTTCATCAAGACGACGGAGTACCGCTGGCAAGACCCCGGCGGCGCCACAGGTCGGTGCCGTCACCACAACTCCCCCCGAAGCATTCTCCTCAGCAACCGCATGGGCATACGCGAAAAGCAAACCCTGCTGCTTGAATTCTAAATCGTAAAGCGATGCTTTAGCAAAAAATGGTTTGGCCCGGCGCGCCAGCCCCAAGCCTCCCGGGAGAAACCCCTCACTCCTTAAGCCGCACTCAAGCGAAACTCCCATCGCCTGCCAGATCCCTTCGAGGAAACCCCATATCTCATCCCCCTCACAAACCTCAACATATTTCCAGAATGCATCCCCCGTTTCAGCACAATGTTCAAGAATCTGATCCATGGTCGACAGATAATCGATCGAGAGGCTCTCTTGCGAGATCCCTTCCCCTTTCAGCGCACCACCCCCCACACTGTACACATCCCAGCGTTTAAGCA
Source organism: Deltaproteobacteria bacterium (assembly GCA_024280485.1). GTDB lineage: Bacteria > Desulfobacterota > Desulfuromonadia > Desulfuromonadales > Geopsychrobacteraceae > Geopsychrobacter. The sequence goes on along the minus strand of JAJRQB010000114.1, from coordinate 4,419 downwards.
GTTTACCTGCCCTGGAGAAGGCCTCAAAGCGCAGGCCATTAGGGTGTTGAGGTAACTCCTCGTCAGGCCTCCAGATCAGGCTTAATTCGCGCTGCCCGAAAATGTTCTCCAGAGCTTTATCGGTCAGGTGCCCTTTGCCGGTTGCGGCCAAGCTGCCGAACAAGGTGACCCGGTAGCGCGACGCCTCGGGCAGTTGTCGAAGAAATATCTCCGCAGCCCGGCAAGGCCCCATGCTGTGGCTGCTGGAAGGACCCTTACCGATGCGGAACAACTCTCTTATCGATTCCATCGCACCACCCTATCTATCTGGAAAACCGCAAAAGATCTCGATCCCGTATTTCGCTCTAACCCTCCAGCCCCAGAATAAACTCCCAATGATCCTTGCTCACCGGAGTAATCGACAAGCGATTACCACGCTGCAGCAGCTTCATCCCTTCAAGCTGCGGATGTAACTTCAGCTCATCAAGGCTGATCAAACGCTTGAACCTGCACACCAGTTGGATATCGACCATGAACCAGCGCGGATTCTGCGGATCACTCTTTTCATCAAAATACTTACTCTGCGGATTAAACGCCGTAAAATCAGGATAGCCCTCGCGCACCACCTGCATGTGACCGACAATCCCCGGTGGCTTACAGTTGGAATGATACATAAACACCTGATCACCCACCTTCATATCATCACGCATCATGTTGCGCGCCTGATAGTTGCGCACCCCATCCCAATGTTCAGTCTGATCCGGCATCTTCTCGAGATCATCAATTCCAAAAGCGTTCGGCTCAGATTTCATCAACCAGTAGGTCATTAAGTGTTCCCTCTCAATCTGACGATGTACCAGAAGAAATAAGACTATATCAGTTTGCTGGAAATGGAGCGATCAGGACCGGATAGCATACTGCAGGCCCTCTATGAGAGAGGACCTGGAACAATACGGACGAATCAGATGAAAGACTTGAACGAACTGGATCACTACCCTTGGTGCGGGCATGCTGAGTTGCTTGGCCATGGAAGGCCGATTGGTTTGGCAACCGATACGATTATGCCGCTCTTCTCGCAACGTAAAAAGTCTGTTAGAAAGAATTCTCGACAATTTGTCGCCGATGGAGTAGCGCATGGTCAGCGTCCAGAACTTGTCGGTGGCGGTTTGCGGCGTAGTCAGACAAAACAAACCTGCACCGATGAAGAGCAGGACTATGATGGACGAGTGCTCGACAGTGGGGATTTTGTTGCGGGACTCCGCGAACAAGGGCTATTGGACCGGGGAATCATCCCCGAATAACTCTTGAAGAGTTGCGATCTGTGGTGGCGAATTACTTCGAAGTGCCAGAAGAAAGCCTGAAACGCAGATCCAGAGGGGGACAGGTTTCGCAGGCCTGTGCTCTTTTTTGTTATTGTGCGATGCGAAAGTTTAATTATTCCTGAACATTGGTCGGCCGATCTCTTAGGATGGGTTCCTCCTCGGTAAGTCGCGCTGCCCAAAGAGGGGAAGAGTTGGTTCAGGGTGATGAGGGAGTAAAAATCTGGCTTGAGAAGCTATTAAAGCAATAAAGCAGGAGCGTCGCCCTTGTCCTTCCTTGGCGGGGATTCGCATATGTCATGGTATTCATTAATTTTAAATTCACTCCGCTATTTGCTTCTGAAAACAATTCAACTCAAAACACAAGACGTTTTCCAGTTGTCAAAACTTATAGAATGCGACATTCGACAACTCCTAAATTCGTCCTGTATCCCGATATCGGCCGTGAAACTGCGTGCTTTGTCTGTCGTGGGTTTACAGCGCTTTATGCATCACAATTCATTAGATATTGACAACATATGGCGACCTGATAGAGTTTTTATGCATTTGTCGTCAGGATACAGAGTGCCCTAATTCTGTTCTTTCTGGCGAAATCAAAACATTTAGGAACCTGCCGTTTTTAACTCTTGAGTATTTCTCTTGGGGGGGGGGGCAGCCTGAGGCTGAGGACATGAATCTTCGGAATAAATACGGATTTGCTACATTCGGCCTTGGAGCCATTTTTCTGCTCACGGTGTTATCGTTTTTTTACCAACACAATATAAACAAAACTCATGAACAGAGCACATCAAGAATCCAGGAAGTCGCTAGCGAGATTGAAAAACGATTCACATCAAATTTACAAAATTTGAGCAAATTAGCACAAACCATTGCCCTGGCTCCGGTGATTAATAACGAATTGCTCCGTAGTAATGCTATATTTGCTAAATTTGATCCAAAATCTAGAGAAACACAGATCAATCATCTTAATAATCGCTGGAAAGATGCAGTTGATGAAAATGACCCCTTTGTCCGACCCTATCTTGACAACCCTGTTGTGGAATATCTGAAAAAACAGCAGCAGGCTCTCCCCGGTTTCTATGGCGAGATCTTCATCACCAATCGTTATGGAACTGCAATCGCAGCAACAGCAAAACTAACCACCCTTTCTCACGCCAATAAGTATTGGTGGGTCGGCAGCTATTTCAATGGTCTGGGCCGTATTTTCTTTGATGATCGGGGCTACGATGAAAGCGCTCAAGGGTATGTACTTGGTGTTGTTGTTCCTATCTTCGATGGGAATGAAATCATAGGTATCCTGAAATCCAATGTGAATATCACAGGCCCGATAGGAGCCATTGTAGAAAATTATCATGATGAAGATGGAGGATCTCTTCAGCTGGTGAGGAGTGGAGGGAAAGTGGTCTTTCAAAAAGGGCTCGAACCCTTATCCACCGAGGTCTCCAAACCGACTGTTGAAGCCATGATGAAATGGACTACCCATACACTGCATATGGAAAGTCCCGACTCAATCATGATGGAAGTACTTATCCCTATAGAGGTAACCAAGGGGTCGGATCAATTCGGTTTTGGCGGGAGTTATGAATCGATAGACCATATCATGGGCAACACCGGGGAGAGCTGGTTCATCATTTTACGTCATAATATGGATGATCTGATGAACGTGGCCTCGACGACCCACCGTCAGTTTTTGACGATAGGCTTGGCCTTTTTGCTGTGCATGGCAGTCGGAGCATTCATCCTCGGGCACAAAATCTCGCAACCAATCGTAACCTTGGCTCAATGGGCCAATGATATTAGTGTGAAAGGGTTCCGGCCCGCTCCAAAGCATGGATCAAATGATGAACTCGGCCAGTTAAGTTCTAGTATCAGCCATATGATCTGTCGGCTGGAACAAACCATGACTTCACGTGATGACCTCACTTACGAAGTCGAGGTTCGTAAACAAGCGGAACGCGAAACCAGTGAGGCACTGATAGAAACGCGGCGCCTGACAGAGGAGCTGAAAGGGGCACAAGCCCAGATGCTGCACCGTGAAAAGATGGCATCCATTGGTCAACTTGCTGCTGGCGTGGCCCATGAAATCAATAATCCGATAGGTTTTGTCGCGAGCAATCTCGCCTCGCTAGAGAAATATACTTCTCGACTACAGAATTTCAATAACCGTTTGGATGATCTCTGGAACGAAGTGGAGTTGGGGCCCGATTTCAATGAAAAACTCTCTGCTCTGCGCAAGGAATTTAAGATCAAACCTATTCTTGAAGATATGCCCGAATTGATTGATGAATCTAGAGATGGAGTAGAACGGGTATCAGTAATTGTTAAAAATTTGAAGTCCTTCTCCAGAACTGAAGGCCATGAAATTAAACATGTCTGCATGAATGACTGCCTCGACAGCACTCTAAAGATGATCCTCTCTGAGCTGAAGTACAAGGCTAACATAGTGACAGAATACGGCGACATCCCGCCGATTGAGTGCAATGCTGGGGAGTTAAACCAAGTTTTTATGAATCTTTTGGTTAACGCCGGCCATGCGATTGAAGAGAAGGGCGAGGTCGGCATCAAAACCTGGCTCGATGATGGCAATGTGTTCATCCGGATTTCTGATACCGGGAAGGGAATTAAGGAGGAGAGTCTTACACGTATATTTGAGCCCTTTTATACCACGAAAGATCCCGGTCAAGGGACTGGACTTGGTCTAAGTATCTCTTATGATATCGTGCAGAGACACAACGGTAACATCTCCGTTGAGAGCACTCTTGATGAGGGGACTACATTTACAATTATGCTTCCTACGGCCTGAGCTACAGGCATCTCTCCTTCTTCCTCAATGGAATGAGGAGAGAATTAGCTCTGATCAGAAATGACCTTAGATTTCATAAACGTTCAGGAGCTCGCATTGCACGATTTCCAGAACACCAAACGGCCCAACCTACTTCAAAAAGATTGGCCGTCTCATATTTTGTTCCTTTTCGATTTTTCGGTGGGTGTCAAGATAGTTGTCGCTCCATTCAATTATGCTGCAGCATCGAGGTCCTCTGTTGAGAGCCTTTTAGGTGCTGGGTTAAGTATGACTGCCTCTATCGGATCCCAGTTCCGCGTTCTTCGTGTCCATCGGTTT
>JAJRQB010000003.1 GCA_024280485.1 Deltaproteobacteria bacterium | reverse complement strand
TGCTCCAGACATCGAATGCGGCAGCGACAACCTTGCTCGAGTTGAGTGCATTTAAGGTCGCGGCTTCTTCGTAAATTCCGCCACGTGCGCAGTTGACGATGATCACCCCGTTCTTCATGCGTGAAAAATGGTCGGCGCTGAGCATGCCACGCGTCTCATCATTCAGTGGAGTGTGAACCGTGATGATGTCCGACAGGCGGATCAGATCATCGAGGGAGACCAGCTTGACCCCAAAATCCTCGCCGCGTTTTTCAGAAATATAAGGGTCGCAGGCAATAACCTCAGCTTCAAAGGCTTTGCAGCGCAGGGCAACCCGGCCACCAACCTTGCCGAGACCGATAACCCCGATGGTCTTCCCTTTCAATTCGTAGCCGGTAAAGGGCGCGCGATTCCAGGCGCCACTCTTGAGGTCCGCGTTGGCTACGGTGATTTTCCGACAGAGGCTCAATAGCAGCGCCATAGTATGCTCTGCCGCAGAATTGACGTTGCCGAAAGGGGCATTGACGACGATGATTCCGCGCTTACTTGCAGCGGGCACGTTGACATTGTCGATGCCAACCCCGGCTCTGGCAACCATTTTCAGATTGGTGGCATGCTCAAGCAGGGCTTCATCGATGGTGGTGCCACTGCGAGTGATGATCGCCTCGTAGTCGCCGATCGTGGCGTAGAGTTCTTCAAGCGGCATGCCCAGTTTAACATCCAGCTTTACGCGTGGATCTTCCAAGAGCAGTGCTAAACCATTTTCTGAAATTTCGTCAGTAACCAGTACCTTCATCCTTGTACCTTCCTTATGTGTCGACCGCTGAGCGGGGGTAAAAGAGGGCGATTTTATGCCCAACGCTGTCACCTGTCAACGGTTGTGCGATTACGCGGGTCCGTTTGGCTAGTAAGTGGTCTGTCTGCTATATCTCGATGATCGGTTAACAGAACCGCGGCTATGCTTTTGTGCCGATGGATTAACTGTTGTTGCGCTCAAACTCTCCCATGAAGCTGGCTAGCTTCTCTATCCCGGCCATCGGCATCGGGTTGTAAATTGATGCGCGGATACCACCAACATTGCGGTGACCCTTGAGGGCATAGAGTCCAATGACCCCGGCTTCTTTGAGAAACTTGGCTTCTAATTCTTCGCTGGCCAGATTGAACGACAGGTTCATGATCGAACGATGATCCGGATGAGCCACGCCGCGATAGAAATCGGAGGCGTCGATTACTTTATATAGCCGCGCAGCTTTTTCTTCATTGCGCTTTTCGAAGGCTTCGACACCACTCTGTTCCTTCAGCCACTCAAGAACCAGCTTGGTGGTGTAAATAGCAAAGGTGTTGGTGGTGTTGGTCAGCGAATTATCGGCATCGGCCTGGGTGTAGTTCAGCAGAATCGGGGTCTCTTTGGCAGCAGAACCGAGCAGGTCTTCACGGATGATGACCATCGCCATTCCGGAAGGACCGAGGTTCTTCTGCATGCCCGCATAGATGACACCGAACTTGGAGTAGTCGATCTTGCGCGAGAGAATCTCCGAGGTCATGTCGGCGATCAGCGGAACGTCGCCAGTCTCCGGAAACTTGTTCCAGCGCGTGCCGTAGATGGTGTTGTTGCCGGTGATGTGAACATAGGAAACATCATCAGTGAAGATTGCCGGATCGTATTCGGGAATCCGGTCGTAGTTGGTTTCGGCTCTGCTGGCAGCAATCTCGACATGACAGAAATCTTTGGCATCCTTGGAGGCCAGTTTGGCAAAGTTGCCGGTTTCAAAGTAAAGGCATCTTTTTCCAGCCTTGCGGCCAGCCAGGTTGAGCGGCAGAGCCGAAAACTGCATGCGCGCGCCACCATGGATAAACAGGATCTTGTAGTTCTCTGGTAATCCGGTCAGTTCCCGAAACAGCGATTGCGCTTCTTCCAGAATTGCCACAAACTCTTTGGAGCGGTGACTGATCTCGATCACCGACACGCCCATCCCCTGGTAGTTGAGCCATTCTTGCTGAATCTTCGCCATGACCGGTTCTGGCAGCATGGCTGGTCCTGCACCGAAATTGTAAACCTTGTCAGACATGGGCTGATACCTCCGGGTTAAATGTTCAAATGTTATTGTTTGCCAGAGTGCGGGCGCTGATCACACCATCGATCGCTTCCAGCTCTGCAATCAGGTCTTCTTGCGGGTCCTGTTCGATGTCGATCAGGTTGTAAGCGATATCGCCGCGACTCTTATTAATCATATCGTCAACATTCAGGTTTCGGTCCGCCAGTACCGAGAGGATCTGGCCGAGCATCTTCGGCACATTGCGATTGCAGATGGCCAGACGGCAAACTCCGCTCCGTTCCAGAAAGATGTTGGGGAAGTTGACCGAGTTGCGAATGTTGCCGTGTTCAAGGAAATCGATCAGTTGACCGGCCACCATGATAGCGCAGTTCTCCTCCGCCTCGGCGGTGCTGGCGCCCAGGTGCGGCATCAGCACCACATCATCACGTCCGACCAGTTCCGGTATCGGAAAATCGGTCATATACCCACCCAGTTTTTCACTGTCGAGCGCCGCTATGATCGCCGCGGTATCGACCAGTTTCTCGCGCGAGAAGTTGAGCAGGACCGAGCCGGGCTTGAAGCTTTCGATCAGCTCTTTGTTGACCAGGTTGTGGGTCGCTTCAACCACCGGCAGGTGCAGAGTAACGTAGTCCGACCTTGAGAGCAGGGTCTGCATGTTTTCAACCCGCTCAACGTCGCGCGGTAAGCGCCAGGCCGCATCGACAGACAGTGCCGGATCGAGTCCAAGAACTTTCATCCCCAGCACCAGCCCGGTCTCGGCGACCAGCGAGCCGATTGCTCCCAGCCCGACGACTCCCAGGGTTTTGCCCGCCAGTTCAGTGCCAGCGAACTGTTTCTTGCCACCTTCGACCAGCTTGTGAAGTGCTGCCTCGTTGAGGCCGGGACCTTCCCGCTTGATGAAGTTGATGCCACCAAGGATATCGCGGGTCGACATCAACAGCCCCGCGACGACCAGTTCCTTTACCGCATTGGCATTGGCTCCGGGGGCATTGAAAACCACCAGACCGCGTTCTGTGCAGTCTGCGACCGGAATATTGTTGACCCCGGCACCGGCCCGGCCGATCCCCTTAACCGTGGCGGGTATCGCATCCAGAGTCAGCGTATGGCTGCGCAGCAAGATAGCATCGGGATGGCCGAGCTCCGAAGCGATCTCGTAAGATTCCCGTGGAAACCTTTCCAGACCTTTGACTGAAATCTTGTTGTACGTCAGGACCTTGAACATGGCAGATTCCTCCCGTTGATGTCTTCAGAGCAAGGGACAACGTTCGTTTCTAATCTGTTCTTTAGTCTCTGTCAGTCAGGTCTGAAGTTACAGAAAAACCCCTTTAGCGGAGACTACTTGACCAATTTAAGATGACTCTTACCGGGAGGATCACTCGCCGTATCCTCTTCGCTAGACTGTTGCTCTGAAGATTCCGGTCGATCCAGCTGCGGTAAGGCATCCATGCGCAGCATGTCTTCTACTGCAGAAGCTATCGTCAGACACTGTTTCATGCAAACTTTATAGGCTGGACAAGTAGTGCAGTCGGCCTCACCGGCAGCCATTTTCAGGCTGTGGATCACCAGCTCGACACTCTCCAGTTGATTCAGGGGGATCAGGAACATGTTTGACCTTTCAGAGTCTTACTTAACACTTGGCATGCTGCGATCAGCCGCTTCGACGAAGCGCTTGAGTTTTTTCATCATTGCGCTGAAATCTTCTGGGCGCAACGATTGTGGACCATCACTCGCGGCTTCCTCAGGGCAGGGATGAACCTCAACGATAATACCATCGGCACCAGCGGCAGCAGCGGCATAACACATCGGCGCAACCAGATGAGCATGACCGGTGGCATGCGAAGGATCGATCAGCACCGGCAGGTGAGTCAGGCTTTTCAAGACCGGCACGGCCGAGATGTCCAGCGTATTGCGGGTGGCGGTTTCGAAGGTGCGGATACCCCGCTCACAAAGGATGACCTTACGGTTGCCTTCAGACAGAATGTATTCGGCGCTCATCAAAAACTCTTGCACTGTAGTCGCCATCCCGCGCTTGAGGAGTATCGGCTTGTCGAGCTGGCCGAGCATCTTCAACAGGGCAAAGTTTTGTGTGTTGCGCGCTCCGACCTGCATCACATCGGCATAGCGTGCCACCAGTTCAACGTCACGTGGGTTAACAACCTCGGTGACGATCGGCAGCCCGGTGAGCTCACGCGCTTCGGCCAGCAGCTTCAGGCCGTCTTCTTCCATCCCCTGAAAGCTGTACGGACTGGTGCGTGGTTTGAACGCTCCGCCGCGCAGCAGCCGAGCACCGCTCGCCTTGACCAGCTCGGCGGTCGAGCAGATCTGCTCACGACTCTCGACAGCGCAAGGGCCAGCAGCGACCATGAACTCATTGCCACCGATAACCACGCCCGGCGCAATTTCGATCTCGCTCGACTCGGTCTGAACTTCAAGGCTGGCCAGTTTGTAGGGTTTCATGATCGGCACGACGTTTTCGACTCCCGGCAGAAGTTCCAGGGATTGCAGCTTGTCCTTGCCCACCTCATCACCGACGGCACCGATAACGTTGCGGGTTTCGCCGTGAATGACATGAGGCTGGTAGCCAAGCTCGAGGATTCGTTTTTCGACATCGGCCAGCGCCTTTGCGTCGGCACCTTTTTTCATGACAATAATCATTTTATGAGGCTCCTTTTTGAGGAGATTGTCCGTCCTGACAAGCCCCTCGGCTGTTGAAAAGGCAAAAGGCCGCCCGGTGCTTCCGGCGGCCTCAACTTTTCAACAGAATAAAAAGAAAAGACCATGGAAGAACTGGAGTGCCGTTCTGCCATGGTCTGAATCCGCCAAGCTGATGCCCGCTACAGATTCTTCTCCCCGGCAGCCGGCCCGCTAAAGCCGAAAACCCAGTAAAAAGAAAATGAGCTGTTAAAAACATAAGTCATGGTTTGGATCCCTTTTAAAATCTATGAGCGCTGATACTATGCCCGCAGTCTGGTAAAAATCAAGGGAAAAGCAGTTTGATCCCCTGAAACTCGGCCGATCATCCAGGGGAAGTGGTTTTGACATCGACCTAATTAGTGCTTGACAGTCTCTGCCCCTTTGGATATAAACGGGTCTCGTTTTGCCCAGATAGCTCAGTCGGTAGAGCAGAGGATTGAAAATCCTCGTGTCGGCGGTTCGATTCCGTCTCTGGGCACCATGAAGATTCAAGGGGTTACAGCTTTTGCTGTGACCCCTTTTTCTTTG
>JAJRQB010000113.1 GCA_024280485.1 Deltaproteobacteria bacterium | reverse complement strand
GGTAAATCGCTCATAATGCCCAAGATCGAGATCGGTCTCGGCGCCGTCATCAGTCACAAAGACCTCACCGTGCTGGAAAGGACTCATGGTCCCAGGATCAACGTTGATATAGGGGTCCATTTTCTGCATCGACACCTTGAGGCCGCGGGCCTCCATCAGTGCGCCGATCGACGCGGCAGCCAGCCCTTTTCCGAGGGACGACACAACACCACCAGTGACAAAAAGGAACTTCGTCTTCATAGTCGAATCTGCTCCTTGAGCAATAAATTTGAGGTTTAGCCCGAAATTAAGCGGAAACAATAAATGCCTGCCGCCAAGTTCAGCCCGAAAGAGGTGATGTTACACAAAAAAGGCAATGGAGGAAAGCCCGATCCTGCGAAAACATGGAAGATTTTGCCTAACCAAAAAAGGATACAAATAAATATATCCCGGTGACCCGCTCAACTTGGCTTTTCAAGCCGCATCAATGCCTCAACACGCTGTAGGTCTTCTGGCGTATCAACCCCATGACAATCAAATTCGGTCGTTGCGACATAAAGACGAACGCCGCTCTCCATCGCTCTCAATTGCTCAAGGGATTCGAGGATTTCAAGTGGGGTTTGCGGCAGTTGCGGGTACTTGAGCAGAAATTCACGCCGGTAGACATAAAGGCCGATGTGACGTTTGGCAGCCAGTTCAGGAAGCCTTGCGGCTAATTCACCCGAAGGAATGTCGCGGGGATGCGGAATCGGTGCACGCGAGAAATAGAGCGCACGATTATAGTTATCACAGACCACCTTCACCACGTTGGGGCTCAAATAATCTTCGACAGTCTCAATCCGGCTGCACAAGGTGCTCATCTGAAGTTCATTATTTTCAAGTAAAGGACCGACAGCCTCATCGATCATCTGCGGCGCAATCAAGGGTTCATCGCCCTGAACATTAACGATCAGATCACTCTCAATCGCCGCTGCTACCTCGGCCAGACGATCGGTGGCCGAGGGATGATTATCACGGGTCATCATGACCTCACCACCAAAGGCGATCACGCAATCGTAAATCCTCCGATCATCGGTCGCAACAATCACCCGATCGACGGTTTGCGCCTCAACCGTTCGGCGGTAGACATGCTCGATCATCGGTTTGCCAAGGATCTCGGCCAGGGGTTTTCCAGGGAAACGAGTCGATGCGTAACGTGCAGGGATAATGGCGGTAACTTTCATTGATATTTCTCCGGTATAGCAGGCATGATGAGGATGATACTGACGCGATTCATCCAGGCTGTCAACGGATGAAGGGGCACTGGCACCTCTCCCCTGTGAGCTTAAAAACGAAAAGGATCATGGGGTCGGTCTGATAATTAATGACGGAGCAGCAAAATGGGTAAAAAGCAAAATACCGACAACGATCAGATCCAACATGAAATACGTGTACAGCAAAAATTCAGCACGGCTGGTGCCATCGGTCGCGCCGGAAGTGGACTGCTGAAGGGGGAATCCCCTGTCTCTCTGCAAGATCAGGCCATCAACGCCTTAACCCGCTGGATTGATCAACAAACCCCGGACCCTTCGGGGGCCTTGAAATCGATATTGCGCCGTAAGATTCGAGGTAACGAACTCTTGGTGGCGAATCACCTACAACACCCTCTCAATGTGCTGCGGGAGTTGATCAATAGCATTCTGGCCAGTGATTATGCGCTGGAGGAATTCGTACGCCAGGTCGATGTGCGATGGGGTGAACTCTATCAGGAACGTCCCCTGTTTCAGCAGGCCGGCCAGGCGGCTAAACCGGCAGATGAGTACACCCATAAATCGGTGCGTCAGGATCTGACCTTGCTGCGCAAAAAGCTTCAAGAAAGTGTATAACTAACGCTGACAATCCTAACTAACCCTTAGATCTTATTTCTGATTACATCAATCTACCTGACACGAAAATGGCCACTGCAATCATGCGAACTCACGCTACTGGAATCAATGCGATGAAGACCTGCTTTCACATACTTATTTTCTTACTCGCAGTTCAGTTTTTTCCGACCTCAAACTCTTTTGCTGAAAGCAAGTTGTTGAATTTTGAAGAGCAGGTTACGCAGGACCAAGAGCTTCATCAGAACAACCACCAAGAACATCGCCGGAGCAACCACCATGAGCATGATGAAGAGAAAGGCTTTCTAGAAACACTCTGTGCTGATGTGTTTGTTGCTGTCGGCGCTTACGGAGGTGTTTCAAGCTGGGAAAAGACTGCGGATAAAAGCAAGGGGCAGCCGCTTATCCCCTTTGTCCGGCTGGACCTTTCTTATCAGAATGTTGAGTCGGATGTTTATGCAACCGATGTCGCACTTGAAGTCGGTTACGGCCCATGGGCGGCCTGGCTCCAAAGAACTGAATATGAGGAGGACAACCCTGATTCCAACCTCAAACTCAGTTATGTTCAGGCTCTATACCGGATGTCATTTGGAACTGCCGTCGAGATCGATTTGGGCATAGGTGGAAGCTACCTGGATGGAACTGGAAGTTCCTCAGGGGTAGGCTTTTCTCTGCCAGTAAAGTTCTATCCTTGGGAGCGCTTAGGTTTCGAGTTCAGGCCTGTTTGGTCAAACATCAATGGCAACCAAATTGAAGATTACACTCTCGGCATCGTCGGTGGTTGGGAGTACGTTTCGCTAAAAGCCGGTTATCGTTGGGTCTCAACCGGCCCAGAGTCACTTAATGGGCCGAGTGTGGGAGTTGTGTTTTCATACTAGCGAGGAGGTCCCACTCTTTAATAACGATCACCTAAACCAACTCAACTCACGAATAGAGCATAAACAAAAGCCCCGTCCGGGTTGGACGAGGCCGAGTTCCTATCTGAGGTTATCAGTCTTGTTGATTGCTGAGATCTGGGCCCTCAGAGCTACTATGAATATTCAGGCCACAGTTCTGGCATTTTTTCGCAACCGGATTAATTCCCCAGGATCCGGTATAAAAACTCTTTTCGCAACGAGGACAAGGGACAAGCGCAAAATAGATTACGGAGGAGAGACAGAGAAAACCATAGGGGATCAGAAAAAAGAAGAGCGGCAGACGCACGACTTCACTGATCCAGAGCAGTACCAGGGCCAAAGGAATGGCGACGAAAAGCATTCCCAATGAAAGACGCCTGGCCCACCGAACCCTTACCCGCCCAGAATCTAAAATGTGACGATTATCCCTTTGCACCATGCAATTAAGAATAACATCCGTATACACATCAGGGGGGACAGGTACCTGCGGAGCCAGTCCCTTTAATAATCCAAGAGGCTTGCAGTTCGGACGTACCTTGGCTATATTTGCCGTCCGATAACCAGAAGGAGAAACTATGATTACCGATATCAGCCCGATTGACGGGCGTTACGCCGCAAAAGTTACCCCACTCACTGAGTGTTTTTCTGAATACGCCCTGCTCAAGAACCGGGTCAAGGTCGAAGTCATGTGGCTGCTCGCCCTGTGCAAAGAGAGCGATATCCCTGAGTGTCGCGCCGTGACCGCGCAGGAAGAAGCGCAACTACGCGCCATCGTCAGCGACTTCACCCCGGCTGAAGCCGAGAAGATCAAGAAGATCGAAGCGGTGACCAACCATGACGTCAAGGCGGTTGAGTACTATCTGAAAGAGCAGCTCGACGGCACCTCGCTCGCTGATCTGTCGGAGTTCATCCACTTCGCCTGTACCTCTGAAGACATCAACAACCTGTCTCACGCACTGATGCTCAAGGACGGCAGCGCCGCCCTGTCGCCGCTGCAAGAGCAGATCATCACGACCATCAAAGGGTTGGCGGTTCAGTTCAAGCATGTCTCGATGCTGGCCCGCACCCACGGCCAGACCGCTTCGCCGACCACCATCGGTAAGGAGCTGGCAGTTTTCGCCGCGCGGCTGCAGAAGCAGAGTAGCAACATCGCCAGGGTCGAACTGCTCGGCAAGTTAAACGGTGCAGTCGGTAACTTCAACGCCCACCTCTCAGCTTACCCCAAGGTCGACTGGCCGCAACTGGCTAAAGACGTGATCGAAGGGGAGCTGGGCCTGGTACAGAACCTGTTCACCACCCAGATCGAACCACACGACTACATGGCCGAACTCTTTGACGCCATGGCGCGTTGGAACACCATCCTCACCGATTTGAACCGCGATCTCTGGACCTACATCTCGATGGCCTACTTCGGTCAGAAGACGGTCGCAGGCGAGATCGGTTCCTCGACCATGCCGCACAAGGTTAACCCGATCGACTTCGAAAACTCCGAAGGCAACTGCGGTATGGCCAACGCCCTGTTCGGCCACCTCGCCGCCAAGCTGCCGATCTCGCGTCTGCAACGCGACCTGACCGATTCAACCGTGCTGCGTAACATGGGTGTCGGTTTCGGTTACAGCATGATCGCCTACCATTCGACCATCAAGGGTCTCGGCAAACTGGAACTCAATGAGCAGAATATGGCTGCCGATCTCGACAACGCCTGGGAAGTCATGGCCGAGCCGATCCAGACGGTGATGCGCAAGGCGGGAATTGAGAAGCCTTATGAAAAGTTGAAGGAATTGACCCGTGGTCAGAAGATTGACCGCGAGACAATTTGCCAGTTTGTGGAAGGTTTGGACCTAGCTGACGAGGACAAACAGCGCCTGCTCGAGATGAGCCCGGCGAGCTATGTCGGTATGGCGGCCAAGATTGTTGATCTGCTCGACTAAGAATTTCGATATCCCAAAACATAACAAACACCCCTAAGTTCCTTTGTAGCAAGCGGTTCCGGTTATCTGTAGAAAAAGCAGTTCCCAACCATTTCGGTGTTTGGGGGCTGTTTTTTTGTGTCAAAACTCTTTAGCCAAGTGAGATTCCCCTAAAACCTTTTCCGAGACAACTTATGATACATATGCTTGACACAACCAGAGACTCGGTCAAAATTTACTACTTTTGAGGCTGACAAATGACTATTCGCGTGGTGGCGATTTATGACTCGATCCAAAGGCATCATCAGATTAGAAAATACTGAATCATTTAAGAGAAAGCAAAATTACAGTAGTTTTTAAAAGGATTGATCTGTAAACACTATTTTCATCTCTTTGTATCTGAAAATATTTGGTTTTATCATTTCCACATGCCTGCCAACTTCCAAATCAACTACATGTTCGCTAGATGCGTATAGCGTTTTTCTTATTGTGTAATCTTCTGGTGAATTTTTTATATCTGTCATTAGATTTTTCAACAGACCTTCATCATAAGGTTTACTGGCATGGCTATTGATTATACTGGGTTGGAAGCTGAAATAAGAAGTTACATAATCTGAAAAGTAGTTTGAAAGCTTATTGTAAACATCGTCAAACACTTCAACGCCCATATTCATCTTTTTCCAGTTTTTGCACTGTATAAGGTTGATAGTTTTATGGGCTGGGGAGATAGAAATTAAATCTACACCTTGGTCCGAGTGTCCCATTATAAAGCCGTTATAAATGACTACTTCACCCTTTTCTTCCAGTTTCTCTCCTATGTACCGCTCATACTTATCACCCATAGCTTTTAGAGGGTCATCTTGGGGTGTGACAGGTTCAGGTCTTCGTGGAGGTGTACGGTTTAGTGGGTCTCTTCGGTGAAGATTCTCAGAGTAATTGTCCGTGCCTTTTTTTTTGAATAAATCTTGAAGTAAAAAACAGCAAACAATTATTACGATAATAGCTGTATATGGAACAAATGCTATTACTAAAATAATAGCTATGATTACAAAGATGCTTTGGATGTTTTCGAGCTTCAAAATTCAGTTTCCCAAAAATCATCATCTAGATCCGACGGCAAAGGCGCTTCACGCTCAACAAGCGGTTCAGGGTAATCAAAACCCGCATCAACAGGTAAATCCTGTACCTCCATGGTATCTAAACTATGATTTAAATCCTTATACTCTTCTTCAAGGTCAACACTTAACTCATTAAAATATTCAGCCATTGAAGTAAGCCCGACAATTGTTTGGTACACTTCATCTTCTTTGAGTGAGGCGATATCTTTTTTTAGTATGGCAATTTTTTCCCTAAACTCATCAATTTTAGCTTTTAATATATTCTTATCATTTATACTGTCACTGGCTATAGTAAAACTTATACCTGACTCAAGGGCATTGACTATCTCTCTTACTCCCTCTAAATCCTTATTTTTATTTGCCTTATTTAAACTCTGCATAATCTCATGAGCCTGCTCTTTTAGATCATCGGTAGTAATGTCTGGGTGGCAAAGCTTAACCCCTTTTCTATACAGTTCCTTTAACTCTTTCTGATCCTCTTCACTAATGTTATGAACATCAACGTTAGATAATTTAGTTTCTTTGTATTCATTGCTAAATTCCTCGTAATCATTTTTTGCTTCTTCATAATCTGACTTAGCTTTAAAAGACTCTTCCTCTGTGTGATTCTCTTCTGATCGTTGTGATAATTTATCAAAAATCTTTTTTCTCAATTTCAATATTTCTTGGATTATATCTCCAAGCCTAAGATGATATTGTGTGTTAAAATCACTTATATCATTTAGACATTCATTCTTCGTTTCACTTAGTTCTTGTACTATATTCTCAACAATCTTCAATTCAAGTCGTAATCCTTCAATTTCCTTATCTTGATATTCGACCAAACCACTAAATTTTTTAATATATTCATCTATACTTACAGCAATCTTTCCATATTGGTGGTTGTGCACATCAACAAGTATTAGCCTGACGTCTTCATCGATATCAAGGTCTGCCAACTTAGACACTTGAAGGTCAATGATTTCTTCCTCCTCGAGGGTTATGGCTGTCTTGATTAACTCTAGTCTTTTTAGTATTTGTTTCATTATTTTTTAGTGATCACTTATATTCAAGTTTACAATTCAAATTGTCGATCCATTCATTTTGACTATCATTTAATGTGACCGTTGTTGGCAGGGTTAATAGTTTAAGGTTACAAATATTGCATATCTCATCAGGGAGTATTCTTAAGTTGTTATCATATAAAATTAAGGATTCTAATTGGGTAAGATCACCAATTTCTTGTGGCAATTCTGATATCTTATTATTCGATAGGTCAAGTTCAACTAATTTACTTAAGCTACCAATTTCTTTTGGCAGTTCTATTAACTCATTTACAGAAAGATTGAGT
The DNA here is from genome assembly GCA_024280485.1 of Deltaproteobacteria bacterium. Taxonomy (GTDB): domain Bacteria; phylum Desulfobacterota; class Desulfuromonadia; order Desulfuromonadales; family Geopsychrobacteraceae; genus Geopsychrobacter. Next base: position 149 of record JAJRQB010000113.1, on the reverse strand, counting down.
TTAGTTAACTGGCTCGTCAGCAGAATCTGTGGAAATAATCAGGTTCCGGCAACTTGCCAAGTGTATGATATAGCGCGATTTGTAGACATTTCAGAGTCTTGAAACCGTACGCTTTTCTCATAGTGAGTTTTGCTTTGAGGTTTAAACCC
>JAJRQB010000112.1 GCA_024280485.1 Deltaproteobacteria bacterium | reverse complement strand
GGTAAGCAGGGTTGAAACGGGTTACCTGCCTCAGGCTTATTGAGAGAGAAGAATGAACAGGAGCCGTGTACGAGGCCCGTACGCACGGTTCTGTGAGAGGGATGAGATGAGCTGGTTGCTCATCTCATCCTACTCGATTTTCGTGGTGTTTACATGTTTTCCCTATGCTTTATGAAAGTGGTGACAGATTTGGTGACAGAAGACGTCTGTCACCAATCAATATTCCTACTTCTGTCACCATTTTTGGGATAACTATAGGAAATTGCTATGAAACTCAACGATATGCAGGTCAAATCCTTGCTTCGCAAGGGCAAGCCAGGGCGCTACGCTATCGGGCAGGGGCTCTATTTGCGGGTTAGTAACGAAGGAACCGGCTTTTGGGTGGTCCGCTATACTGCCAACGACAGACGGCGGGAGATCACGCTGGGAACTTACCCTGGTTTGACTCTGGCGAATGCAGCCATGAAAGCGGCAAAGCTCAAAGCCGAGGTTAAGGAAGGCATCGATCCACTTGTTGAACGAAAGCGGGTCGACAGTGTGAAAATCAAGATTGTTGACGACTTGGCCGCCGACTGGGTCAAGGATTGCGAGAAGCGGTTGAAATACCCGAACATACCTCGCCGGGTTTATGAAAAAGACTTACAGCCGATCTTTGGCGAGCTTCCCCTGGACCGCATCACTCCCTTGGATATACGGGCCGCGCTTGACAAGATAACCGACAGCGGGCGGCCGTCTATCGCCAACGACGCGCTGATGTACTGCAAGCAGATCTTTCGTCACGGGATCCGCCTGGGCTTGATGCCTTCGAACCCGGCGGACGCTTTCACTGTTCAGCATGCCGGTGGTGCTGAAAAGAGCCGAAGCCGTGCGTTATCTGTGGCCGAATTGACCGAGGTCTTTGCTTGCTTCCGTGACAATATCGGCCAGTTTAAGCGTGAGAATTATCTGGCTGCGGCACTGTTGTTGATCCTTGGGGTCCGAAAGGGTGAGCTGATCGCCGCGAAGTGGATCGAGTTTGATTTCGATGCCGCAGAGTGGAATGTTCCGATCGAGCGAAGCAAAACGGGTGTTGCCCTCAAGGTTCCGCTTCCGACTGTGGCTGTCGATTGGTTGCAAGAGCTTCGCATTCGGGCTAGTGGTTCTGCGTATGTTTTCCCCACCCGCCGATCCAGTAAGAATTACGGACATATCAGCCCTGACACGTTGAATGCAGCACTTAAGAAGCTGTTCGACGATAAGAAACTCACTGTCGACCATTTCACCATTCACGATTTGCGCCGTACGTGCCGTAGCTTGCTTGCCGGGGCGGGTATCCCTAGTCATGTGGCCGAACGCTGCTTAAATCATAAGGTGAAGGGTATGGAGGGCATTTATGATCGTTATGACTACCTGGATGAACGGCGCGAGGCATTGCAGGAGATAGCTGATCTGTTGAGGCCGGTTATCGATCCGGTGAAGGCTTAGGATAATGTGATAGGGCCGGTCAGTGGACCGGCCCTATTAATTTAATCAGACGTTTGCTAACCGTGATCCGTCTGTCACAATAACTGTGTCGAACGACCTACCGCGAACAGGAGGAATCGAAATGGCAATAAATCCAGGACTACCGATTCACGAGCGACAATCTCTCGATTACGACCTGCGCCAGGTTTCCGATGTGCTTGCCAATGCCCACCTTCAGCTCACGGTGGCCTTTGGTGAGTCCTCTCTGATTGCCAAAGAGGCCGAGGTCGCTGTTAACGCCGTTGATCAGCTGCTGTCTACCCTTGACGCGGACGAACAGTAACTCAAAGGGGTGCTGCTGATGGCCTGTCTCTGCCGCCAGAAACGGGCGGTATGAAATTAATCCCACTTCTTGTTTTTCTTCTGTTTCTTGTTTTTCTTACTTTTCCCACCGGGATATTTTTTCTTGTGCTCTTTGTGCTTGGTGTAGGGTCGATCTGTTTCCATCTCGATAGTCACGTTAGCGCCCAGGCGAGCTTTTAGCGACAGCGGAAGTGACACGGACATTTTCCATGATCCGCCTGAATCAATAAAGAAGTAGGCACTGCGTCCCGCATCGAAATAAACACTGGCATCTGGATAGTAGCTGTAACTGTGCTTAGCGCGATGACCATAAGCTTTGGCGTGCGGTGGAGGGCCTGGCTTGCTGGCCTCAGGGTGGGTCGGGTGGATAATCCGCCCGAGATTGCCCTGAGCAGAGACAAGGCATCCAGACAAGAGGAGCGACAGGCCGAGGATGGCAAATGATCGACAATAATTTATTAACATTTCTTCTTTTGTCCTATTCTGGCAGTGATTTATGGTGCACTGGGATGGGCCGAGAATGTCTAAACTTCCGGTGGCGGCTCAGTCCCTCTTTTTTACGGTCTATTTAAAGAGGCATTGTTTCGTGTAGTCTGCCACCTCTTGAGCGGTCCAGTCTTTCTTCGGTTTCTTCTTCATGCCATCACACCATTCTTTGCTCCCTATCTCGTGAGAGCATCCAGAAAATACCACTAAAAAACTCAAAGCAATAATTGCGGCAACACTTTTAGGTAAACGCATGATAATTCCTCCGTAAAAACTCAGTTGGATTCGGTGCTGTCGCCTTTCATTGCGGCATTCCTAGCGTTTATTCGTCGAGCCAAGCATTGATATCCTTTAGAGGGGTTGGTTTCTGAAATACCTTGCAATTAAGTTGTTCCGCCTGGGCTACTTGCTCTTCTGGCCAATGCCCGGAAATGACGGCTTTGCGTTGATTCGAAACTTTACAGCTCATTTTTCCGAGTTGGGCTAAAAATTCCAAACCTGTCATACCTGGCATATTATTGTCGGTTAGAATTACGTCGACACAAGGCGCATTGGCGGAACAAGGGCAAACAGCTGTCTCGATCTGTTGCAAAAATAGAAGAGGGTCTGAAAAAGTCGTTACTTTATAGCCTTTTGCCTCAAGGACAAGGGTGTACAGGTTGCGACAGCCTGGATCATCGTCAAAAAGTAAAGCTGATTTTGTGCTCATAGATGGTGTTCCTTCTATTGATCTCGCCCCCGTAGAGCGTAGAGACCTATTTTATCAAATTTTATATATACCCAGATAAAATACAAGCCCACCTTCTCCCTTTTCTTTCTTCAACCCAAGACTGCCAGCCATCATGCCGAATGTTTTTGGCTGGATGGTTTGCGGTCGGGGTGGCGGTGTTGGCTCCAGGTGGTGAAGGCGTTGCTGAAGATCTCGAATCTGTTAGGGCCGATTGTCGAGCCTGTAGATATAGGGGATTGAGTTCAGGTGCTGCAGGTTAAACAAATCAGTGTTATATTATTGACAGGTATTCGTTAGCGTGAGCTTAGAGTTGTTGAGGAGCTGGATATGGGTCGAATTCTTATAGCGGAAGATGAAGAAGGGGTCAGCAGTGTTTTGAAAATTATCCTTACTGCCAAGGGTCACGAGGTCACTGTGAGCCCAGACGGTAGGCATGCCTTGGAAACTCTCCAGAATGGTGAAGGTTTTGATCTTCTTGTTACCGATATAATGATGCCCGAAATGAGTGGTTGTGAGTTGATCAAGTCGATGCAAGAGCAACAAGGGCTTGCCGACATGCCCATCATTATTTTGTCGGGCTATATGGGTGCCGTTGAGATGGCCGATTTGTTTGGCTCAGGGGTGAAAGTTTGTATACCAAAACCGATAAACATGAAGGATCTTGAGAGGCATATTAATGACTATTGCCCAGTACCTGATCTCAACCCAACGTTTCCTATTCTGCATTGATTGGCTGGATCGAGGTTAATACTCATGCCCTGCATCCTGAAATAATTCCCTCCTCCCCGTTGGTCACCATTCGTTTCTGTAGCTAATATGCCCCGGTTATGGCCGGGGCATATTAGTTGGTCAATGGCTGCCTTGTGCAGCGTCCTTTAGGCTTAAATCCAAATAATAAACCAGCCCACCTTCTCCCTTTTCTTTTTTCAGCCCAAGGTTGCCAGCCATCATGCCGAATGTTTTTTGGCTGGGTGGTTTGCGGTCGGGGTGGCGGTGTTGGCTCCAGGTGGTGAAGGCGTTGTAGAGGTCGGTGGCGTTGATCGTTGCGTCTGGATCTCGGGTGCAGGCTTCGGTTAAGAAGGTTTTGGCTAATGCCTGGTTAAGGACCTGGTCTGTCATGAGCTGGTGATTGCTGAGGAGTTCTGCTATTTCGTCCAGATCGATGCCGGTGAGTTTTGAGAGAAGCATGATGCTTGGGGTAGGGCAGGTGAGGATCTTGGTCAGGTCGAGTGTGTAGCGGATATCCACGCCGTATTGGTTGGTGATACCCCGTTGGTGCTTAATGTCGATCTGGCGGCGTTCGCCCTGGTTATCGATCAGGGTCTTTCCTATGGCGTTGAAAGCACCGATGGATCGTTCTTTGAACTCTGCGGCTTTCTTGCCGGTGAAGCCCATGGCGAGGAAGCTGAAAGCGTCGCGGGTGAGGTTGAACATGGGTTGCAGTTTGTTTTGTTCGTTGAAATAGGAGGACGGCGCAAAATTGCGCTGTCTGAAATCTTCTGAACACTCAATGTTGTTAATGGCGCGCAAAACATCCTTGTGCTGTTTTTCGAATGATTCAGAAATCAGCAGCGATGTGGTGGTGGCTTTGCTGATCGGTAATGGTAACGAGATCTTTTATTGTTGGCCCCCATGCTGTTGGAGGAAGGTGGCCAGTTGTTGCTCCAGAGAAGAGATCTTGGCCATAACGAATTCGGGGCTGAGACGTTTAGTTTTTTGGCTCGTCAGCAGAATCTGTGGAAATAATCAGGTTCCGGCAACTTGCCAAGTGTATGATATAGCGCGATTTGTAGACATTTCAGAGTCTTGAAACCGTACGCTTTTCTCATAGTGAGTTTTGCTTTGAGGTTTAAACCCT
>JAJRQB010000111.1 GCA_024280485.1 Deltaproteobacteria bacterium | reverse complement strand
CGGCGTCCCCCCAAGCAGATTGTCAGCAAAAGTCAGGAAAATCCGGCGCGTATCGATTTTGAGCTGTACTGGGACAGTGCCCGTGGCAGTCGTCCGGCAGTCGCTTTTCGGATTGAGGGCATTCCGGGGATTAAGGGAGGGCGTAAGCTTCGTGATGAACGCAAGTTTCCTCCATGGCACGAGAACTGGCAAGCGCTGTTCAAGGCAGATCTCACCCCTTGGGAACTCGATCCAAAACTGAACTACAGTCTTCCCGAAATCCCTGATTTAGCTATTGAGAATCCGACCCCTGCTCTTAAACAGCGTCTGGAGCTTAAGCGTGAAAAGCGCTGGCTCAGTTTGTTGCGTTTTTTGCCAGAGATGCCGTCAGTTGCAAAGAATGAGAAGTTGCAGGAAGAGTTGTTGATTATTGAGGGCCTGATTCGGAGAGATGGACTTGAGGCGGCAGCTGTCCGTTTGCGCAAGCTCGAGGATTTGCAGGGTAGACAGAAGGTTCGTGTCGATTATTTGACAGATTTTGTGCTGGCAGCGACTGATCAGGCCTATGCCGCATTTCTCAAGAGTCGTGAGCAGCTTAAGACACTCTCGGTCGATGATCCTTTTTATCCCCTGATGACCCTATTAGCGGCAGAGGCCGCAATCGCCAGTGGTAACGATAAGGATACTCTCTCTCTGCTTGATAATAAGGAGATTGTCTGGTCTGGAACTCTTGAGCAGATTGTCGTGATGCGACGTGGTGATGCCAATTGTGGACTAGAAAACTATCCACAAGCACTTATCGAATATCAAAAACTCATAAATAGTACGGTTCTTTTTGATAGCTATCCGCGCTCACGAGGGCGTGCGGCCAAGGCTGCGTTTGAGGTCGAAGATTTCCGACTTGCTGCGCGTCTTTACAAAGATTTAGGTCGGCAGATTGCTGATAACCCGCTTGAAAATATAGCGTTTTATGCGGCGGCAGCCGCGGACTATAACGATGGTGAAACCGAATGGGCCCAGATCGGTTTGCAGAAGATTTATCTGGAAATGCCTGGAACTGAAGGTGCAGATCGTGCCGCACTACGTATGCAGGATCATCAGGTCCTGATTGGTAGCGAACGCGAGCAGGCCGAAGCAATTTATAAATACGCTTTCCTGGCTAAAAAATCTCGGGTTCGCGTCTTGCGTGAAGAAGCGAGTTTCAAGCAGGCATTGGTGCTCTATCTGTTGGGGGATTCGCTCGAAAGCGTCAAGTTGTTGATGGATTTTCGACGTGCTTTTGCTAGTGGTCCTCTGCGTGCTGAAGCCGATTCTTTGCTCAGCGAACAGTTGCCGGAAGTCATCAGCACCCTGATCGACAAGGGGGAGGATGTCCCGGGGGTCGTGTTGGTTGAGCAAAATCGGGTCCTATTGCTTAAGCAGGATCTTGATAAGGCCTTTCTTGATCGTATTGCCGGAGCCTTAACTCGGCTTGGACTCTTCAAACGTGCGGCACGAATAATTTTGTTTCAACTTGATCGCGCTCCTGATGTTTCGGCCCGTGAAGAGTTTTACCTGCCTCTGGCACAACTTTACTTGTTAAGGCAGGAATATCGGGCTGCCTCTGATTATGCACAAACCTACCTCGACACATACCCGAAAGGCAGGATGCGTGGTGCCCTCTATGGTTTGATGTTGGATGCCCTCGAAAAACAAAAGCGCTATGAAGAACTTTTGCAGCAACTTGAGCGGTCTGACCGTCCAAGAAGTGCTGTGCTTGATATTCGTGCGGCCTGGATTTATTGGGAGCAGCAGCGCATAGCAGTGGCGGTCGAGCGGCTCGAGAGTGCGCTTCGACTGACAGGGAAGCTGGAGGTCAAAGAAATGGCACTTTTGGCTGAGGCTCTCTTTCAGCTTGGGCGCAACAAAGATGCTGAAAAGTTTTTTCAGCCGTTGACGCAGGATGAAACATTCGGCCCTCAGGCCAGTTACCGCAGTGCCCAGTTGTTGCTGCGCAAAGGGAAGGTGCAGGACGGACTTAACCTTTTGAGTGGCTTTGTCGAAAAAGAGAAGAGTGGCCCCTGGGTACTTTTGGCTCAGGACTTGCTCAAAGAGATTAGGTGGCGCAAATTTTGACAGTTGACCTGTTGGAGAATTAGGCATGGCAAATTTCAATCTCATCGATCCCACGACAAGGCTGTTACAGAAAAGTCTGGATCTGCGTGAACAACGGCAACAGGTTATCGCCGGTAATGTTGCTAATGCGGAGACTCCGGGCTATGCCAAACGCACTTTTGAATTTGAAAAAAGCTTGCAGGCAGTGATGAAGCGTCCAAAGCTGGCCACCCCGCTTGCTCATCCCAAGCATTTTCCTGTGGGCGGCAGCAGCTTGAATCAACTTCAAGGGGAAGTGATCCGTCACCCCGACCGCGGTGGTTTTGGTGATGGGAACTCGGTTGTGATGGAAGATGAAATGATAGCTCTGTCAGAGAACCAGATTCTCTATGAGGCGGGGATCAAGTTGATCAAGCGTAAATTGCAAATGCTCAAATATGCCGCCAATGACGGCCGTTAGGAGTTGATATGGATATTCTCACCAGCATGAAAATAGCCGCCTCGGCACTCAAGGCACAACGAACTCGCCTGAATGTAATCGGGACCAATATTGCCAATATCGATACGACACGCACTCCGGAAGGTGGGCCGTTTCGCAAGCGGGATGTGATTTTTCAGAGCACCGGCAAAGGGTTCGCCGAAAACCTTAGCAGCAGCCAGCGTGACGGCGTTGCCGGAGTCGAAGTGTCAGAAATTCGAGCGAATTCAGGGGCACCCAAAATGATATATAGCCCTGGTCATCCTGATGCCGATGCAGATGGACAGGTTGCGATGCCGAATATTGACTTGATGGAAGAAGTGGCTGACATGATGAGTGCGACTCGTGCCTATGAAGCCAATGTCACCGTGGTTCGTTCGGCGAAACGGATGGCTCTTAAAGCCCTTGAAATAGGACAGTGAGGTGAACCATGAATGGAATTAAAGACATCACTTTAAGTAGTCATCTGCAGGGATTGAAAGGGCCGGGTGGAAACTCCGCAGTAAACAAGTTGGGTGGAGATTTTGCCGACCTGATTAAGAAATCTATTGAGTCGGTCAACGCAAGGCAGATCGACGCCGACAAGGCTGCCGCAGGTCTTGCCAGTGGGCAAAACAGTAATATCCATGAAGTGATGATCAAAATGGAAGAAGCCGAGATCTCACTGCGGCTAATGGTGCAGATGCGCAATAAAGTCGTCGAGGCCTATCAGGAGATCATGCGCATGCAGGTCTGATCGATTCAAGCGTTCGACAGTGAAATGATGTGCTGTAAATCAGTAACAATATGAAATGAGGTTGTATCCCTATGGCGGACGAAAATATAGCGATCGAAGAGAAAAAAAGTACACTCGATGTCATCATGGAATGGTCACTGGCTCGTAAAATGAGCCTGATTGGTGTCGGACTAGTGAGCTTATTGCTTTTTGGCGTAATTATCATGCAGAGCCAGGTTGCTGATTACAATTTGTTGTTTGCCAATATGCCGGCACGTGATGCATCGATGGTGGTTGAGTGGCTTAAGGGTCGCAAGATCCCTTATCGTCTGGAAGATGGTGGCAAGGACATCATGATCCCGGCGGATCAGGTCTATGAGGCGCGGATCGAACTGGCGGGGGCGGGACTGGCCGAGGGGGGGGTTGGCTTTGAAATTTTCGATCGACAGAACTTCGGGCTGACCGATTTTGCCCAAAAAGTTAATTACAGACGTGCTCTGCAGGGTGAGTTGATGAGGACAATCACTTCTTTGGGACCAGTCGAGGCCGCACGAGTCCATCTGGCTTTACCTGAAAAGAGACTGTTCCGCGATCAACAGAAGGCTGCAACTGCGTCGGTTGTTATCAAACTTCACTCCGGCCGTCAGCTCAAGGACGCGCAGCTGCAAGGAGTTATTCATCTGGTCGCCGGGAGTGTCGAAGGGCTTGAAGCCGAAAATGTTACGGTTGTCGATTCTTCAGGCAAGGTGCTGTCAAAGAGCCGTAGCGAAGGGATGTCCGGACCAATGACTCCAGGGATGCTTGAGTATCAGCAGACCGTGGAGCGTCGCCTCGAAGAGCGCGCTCAGTCGATGCTTGATCGGGCCCTGGGTGCAAGCAACTCAATGGTCCGAGTGACTGCCGAAATTAATTTTGATCAGCGTGAGCGGATTGAACAGGCGGTTGACCCCAATGGTTCGGTAGTTGTCAGTGAGCAGTCGAGCAATGAGCGCGGTTCTACTGAGAGCGTAGCCGGGATCCCGGGGGTGGCTTCGAATCTAAAGCAAACTCAGCCAGTTGTGACTGCATCGCCGTCCAGCCAGGCTCAGGAAACCATAAATTATGAAATGAGTCGGATCACCAGCAAGTTGGTTGAGTCAGTTGGGGCGCTTAAAAAACTGTCAGTATCTATTTTGGTCGCCGATAAATTGACTCCAGGGGCAGATGGGACTGGACCAAAAGCGACACCGCGTGAAGCTGCTGAATTGCAGGAAATTGAAATGATGGTTCGTAGTGCCTTGGGGCTCAGCGAGAGCCGAGGTGATGTTTTAACCGTCGTCTCGATGCCGTTTGAGACCGGATTCATCGACGAGCCACTCCCCGCTCCATCGCCGATCAATAAACTCTACACTTATCTTCCGTTTATCAAATATGGACTCCTTAGTTTCGGAGCGCTGATGACGTATCTGTTATTTCTGCGCCCGCTCCTTAAAACCATGCGCGGTGCTGCGGCGCAGGCCGAGCCAATGAAAACAGTTCGTGAACTTGAAGCCGAGTTGCAAGCTGGAGTGCCGATGCTGGGTGGACCTGGAGATCCCCTGGCGCAGATTCGACAAGAGGTGCTGGGTGGAGATATGGCACCAGTCCAGGTGGTTAAATCCTGGCTGCGCGAGGAAGTCAGTTGATTGTGGGTATTTATTCACTGTTTCTATATCTATGGCACTGGGGAGCTTAATACGTGAAGGCAGCTGAACGATTATCTGGAGCTCAAAAAGCGGCAATTCTCTTGCTTTGCCTGGGGGAAGAGGCTGCGGCACATATTTTTGAGACCCTTGAAGATAGCGAGGTTCGAGATATCAGCCGTTGCATGATGGATATCGAGCACGTCGATCCTGAACTGGCACGTGCTGTTCTCGAAGAATATAAAGAGTCAAAGTTGAACGATTTGCGTGTTTATATCAAGGGTGATGTCTTCGCGCGTAACGCTATTCTCGGTGGCGAAAACCATGATCGTGCCGAGTATCTGATTGATCAGGTTACCGCTGGAATCGAGGGGCGACCCCTGGAAACTATCTCAAAAATGCATCCGCGGATGGTTGCCAGCTTGCTTGAAAACGAGCATCCGCAGACTGTCGCATTGATTTTGTCGACTCAACGTGAAGACCACGCCAGCCGCGTATTGATGGAACTGTCCGAGGATTTGCGTGCTGAATTGATGTATCGCATCGCAAAAATTGAGAATGTTTCGCCAGAAGTTATTAGTCGAATCGAAGATGCGTTGCAGCGGGAAATCGGGGTAGTCGTCAATCAGGATAAGAAACAAGTCGGCGGCGTCGACAAGGTTGTTGAAATTCTCGGGCGGATGGAAAAAGGCGCAGATCAGCTGATTTTGACCGGCATTGAGGCGACAGATGTAGATCTCGCCGAGGAGATTCGCCGGCGCATGTTCACTTTCGAGGACCTTCTCGCTCTTGATGGCCGCTCCATGCAGGCTGTGCTTCGCGAGGTTAGTACTGATTGCTTGACCATGGCTCTGAAGACCGCATCGGATGAATTAAAGGGCAAAGTTTTTTCAAATATCTCTCAGCGAGCAGCAGATATGATCGAGGATGATCTTGAGGCTATGGGCCCGCGCAAGCTCTCTGAAGTCGAAGTGATGCAGATGGAGATTGTTAAGGTAGCGCTCAAGCTTGAGGAAGATGGAGCCTTGGTCATCCCGGGTCGTGGAGGTGGTGGCGATGAGCTTGTCTAAGGTTTATCGCGGTGATGAATTTCGTGAACTGGAGAGTTTTGAGTTCCGTTCTTTCTCTGAAAAAAAAACGAGCAGTGCACCCGCAGGGGATAAATTATCAGCACCGCTCTCTGGAGCGCCTCCGAGTCAGCAGCAGGAGGTTAATGAGGCGTTTCATCGTGGCCGGCAGGAAGGGTCGACAGCAGTTGAATCGAAACTCGACAAGACTCTGCAGGCGCTGACACAGGCACTTGAAGAAGTTAATCGCCTGCGTGAATCGGTAGCACGAAACAGTAGTCAGGATATGTTACGGATGGTCATGGCGATCAGCGAACAGGTGATCCTTTCTTCTCTGGAGGTGAAACCAGAGATTGTGCTGTCGTTGATTGAAAATGCCCTCAAGTCATCGGTACAAGCCGATTCTTATCGAATTCGCGTCAGTGAGCAGGACTTTGAATTGGTCAATCAACAGAAGCCCTTGTTTCTTGCCAGTATCAGTGGATTGAAGAATATCTCGATCAGCTCTGACGCAGAGATTACTCCAGGTGGTTGCCGAGTAGAATCCGACTTTGGTGACGTTGATGCGACTATTCAAACTCAATTGGAAGAGATTCGAAAGGTTCTTGTTGGGGCCATTGCAGGAGCCGATTGATGGATATTGTTGAGCGCATTCGAGAAATCAATCCTCTTAAAATTAGTGGCAAAGTCACGCAAATCGTCGGCCTGGTTGTTGAGGGGTTTTGCCCTGCTTCTACGGTTGGGACTCTATGCGAGATCGTACCACTTGGTGGCGGACCTAAGGTTCCGGCTGAAGTGGTCGGCTTTCGTAATTCGAAGGCGTTGTTGATGCCCTTGGGTGACCTGCGTGGTCTTGGCCCCGGCAGTCTGATCCGCGTGGTGCGCGATAGTGCAACCTTGCCGGTTGGTGATGAGCTGCTCGGTCGGGTGATCGACGCTTTGGGCGAACCGCTCGACAAGCGCCCATTGAAGAAATTCGACACAGAGTTTCCGCTCTATGCGCAGCCGGTCAGTCCGATGGATCGGGATCAGATTGTGCGATCTCTCGATCTAGGGGTGCGCTCCATCAATGGTCTTTTGACCTGTGGGCAAGGTCAGCGGATG
>JAJRQB010000110.1 GCA_024280485.1 Deltaproteobacteria bacterium | reverse complement strand
ATGGGATATTTCTTGTCGATATGGGAGAAAAAATAGCGCTGGGAGATGGGTCCATGAAGCCGGTGGCGGGAATACCACAATAACGAGCAGGTGGGTCCGTTTATCGTTGTTGGGTGGGTTCAAACTTCATCGGTGGTGACAGACAGATATTCTGTATGTTTTGGACAGATGCCTCGAAAGAGGGCCTTAAAGCTATGAAGTAACGGGCAGAACCCGTGAGGTAAAGCTGGGCGTCTATAGAGCAGCAGGGATTGAAGTCAATAAAGGAACAGAATGACAGGAACCGCCGTATACGGAACCGTATGTGCGGTGGTGTGGGAGGACGGCGGGGGCAACCCCGCCTCCTACCCGATTGTTTGATGAGTAAATATAAAAAGCCCAGACAGCGGAGGGGCTGTGCCGGGCTTTAGTAGGTGGAATCAATATCCCCCCGAGACAGATAATCATATAAGTAGGCTGGTTCGTCAAGTGGGAATGGATGTGTGTTATGTGTTGATTATGGCTAGTTATAGTATTTGGTACACGAGCTTTTGGTCTGCAGAAGCTTGAATGTGGTGAGGATGTTTGTAGGTAGCTGAAAATACTAGACTTAAAATCCCATGGGTCGGACAAAAAGAGAGCCCCCATATTTCAGGGGGCTTCAACTTTAACTTTTAGCGATAACTTCCTGAATGGAATTCTTCCACTGCACCTTTCCCAGATCCTTCAGCATGCCATGCAGCACCCTGATCTTCTCATCTGAATGTTCCTGTTTTATCCAGGCTAAAACTTCCAGTTCAGCTGTGGTCCGATCTTTTACCGGAGAACGGTTCACCTTCCCGAACCAAATGTCGCCAGTCACGTAGGGCTCTACTGCCGTATAGATAGAAAGAGCAGTCTGGATGCCACCAAGCATCGGTTCTGCACTGACGCTGGTGGTGAACCCTGATTTGGTAATGCTAACCTAAAATTGACCAGCAAACAGGGGTTGTGCTAACCGAATTTTGACCACCCTGAGCATAGCTTCTCCGATTAGAATCAGGCTCCGATGTAGACCTGCATTCTAAAGGAGGAAGGGAGTTGCTCACGATGGATCAATATGAATTTGTCAGAACGGCCCACAGAAACTACGGCAAGAACATCAGCGAATTATCCCGGCTGACGGGTCATTCACGTAACACGATCAAGAAGGCTATCCGTGGTGAACCCTGGGGCTATAGTGAACGAAAACAGCAGTCGTTTCCGGTGCTCGGTTCCTACCTGCCGGTCATCACACAATGGTTGAAGAAAGACAAGGATCAGCCGAAGAAACAACGGCACACGTCTCGCCGGATCTATAACCGCCTGCGGGTTGAGCATGGTTACACTGGCGGGGAATCGACGGTTCGCCGGTATGTGCGGATGGCGCGGCTGGAGCTGGGGCTGAACCCTTCCACTCAGGCATTCATTCCGTGTGTGCCGGATGCTGGACGTGAAGCGGAGGTTGACTGGGGCACGACAACCGCGGTGCTGGCAGGAGAAACCGTTCGACTGAAGTTTTTCTGTATGCGCAGCAAGTATTCCGGCAAGCATTTTGTCCGCCTCTATCCCTGTGAACGGCAGCAGGCCTTCTTCGATGCGCATATCAAGGCGTTCGAGTTTTTTGGCGGAATTTTCCCGGTCCTGATTTACGACAATTTGACCACTGCGGTTCAAAAGGTTCTACGGGGCAGAGGCCGCATTAAGCAGGGCGGATTTCGCAAGTTCAAGGCCTTTCACAATTTTGAGGCCCGTTTCTGCAACCCCGCCAGCGGTCACGAGAAAGGCGGCGTTGAGGGCCTGGTCGGCTTTGCCCGGCGCAACTACATGGTGCCGGTTCCTGAAGCGGCGAATCTTGAGGAGTTAAACGATCAGATCCTCAGGCAGTGCGTCGACTATGGTTCCCATACGGTGGCGGGGCGCTCACAGAGCGTCGACACTCTTTACGCCGAGGAGAAGGGTCATCTGCTGGCGCCGCCGGAAGCCATCTACAGCAACATTCAGCTGCACGAGGTGCGAGCCGACAAATATGCCACGGCTATGGTGGATAAAAATCGCTACTCGGTGCCCTGGCGACACGTCGGCTGTAAGCTGAAGGTGATCCAGTATGTGGAGCGGGTTGAGATCTTCTTCAGCGGCAAGAGGCTGGCGGTCCATGAGCGATTGTACGCCAGCAATAAATGGAGCCTCATCCCGGAGCACTATCTGGAACTGATCCAGGAGCGGCCGATGTCCTTTAACAGCGCCAGACCCATCAAACAATGGCGCGAGCATTGGCCGGAGTCGCTGCACCGCTTACTGGCAAGTTTCTGCAGTCATCAGGGCGAAACGAAGGGGATCAAAGACTTCATCTCGGTCCTGATGCTGTATGGGCAGTATTCCTCAAGCGAGGTGGAGGCTGCGGTCGAACTTGCCCTGGAGAAGAATATCCACGCCAGTGATGGTGTGCAGCATATTCTGCTTTACGCCAACGAGGTCATTGCACCGATTGCGCCGCTGGAAAACTGGACGAGCCTGCCGTCACCCGATCTGGCGGTCTATGGAGAACTGGGAGGTGTGCAATGAGCGCCGCCACCCTTGTCGCCCTGCGGGAGAACCTTAAGGCACTGAACCTTTCGAGCATGGCTCGGGGGTTGGAATCCTGCCTGCGTCAGGCGAAGGAGACGGGCACCGGATATGATGAGTTTTTGCTCGACCTGACGGTTGACGAACTCCAGACTCGGGCAGAAAATAGGCTCACCCGCCGGGTTCGAGAAGCCAAGTTTCCACTGCTGAAGACCCTGGAGGAGTTCGATTTCAATGCAGCCTGTGACCTCGATATCCGGCTGATTCGGGACCTGTCGGGGTGCGACTATATCAAGGAGCGGCGGAATCTCATCTTTCTCGGTCGTAGCGGTGTCGGCAAGACCCATCTGGCGACCGCCCTCGGGGTCGATGCCTGCAAGAACAACTATCGCACCCGGTTTGTCAGCTGCTACGCCCTGGTCAATGAACTGATCGAAGCGCGGGCAGAAAGAGACCTGCAGCGCTTGATCCAGCGCTATGCCCGCTACGATCTGCTGATTCTAGATGAACTCGGTTATATCCCCTTCTCCAAGGAAGGTGCGGAACTGCTCTTTCAGATTCTGGCCGAGCGTCAGGAGAAAGGCTCAGTGATTATCACGACCAATCTCGGCTTTGCCGACTGGACCCAGATCTTCGGTGATCCGGTCATGACCGCAGCTCTGCTGGATCGTCTGACCCACAAGGCCCACATCGTCAACTGCCAGTGGGACAGCTACCGCCTGAAGCAGAGCCTGCAGGAAAAGGGGCAGCGGCCGAAAGAAGAGGAGCGATGATTATGGAATTGACAGTCTATAACCCGCAGAAGGGACGGCTGGAAACGCTATCCGTGGAGTTGACCACCGAGAATACAACGAAGTTCACCTTCAGTGAGAAGCCCGGCGATATCGCAATGATCACTGATTGGAGTGGAGATCTGCTGATCATCGGCCACGGCAGGGATTATCCCATAAGGATTTATGGCTCTTCACGCTCCCAGATCAACCACGATCGAATCCAGGCCAAGGAGCTGCTGCGTCGAACAATGAGATAACAAAAATTAGGAGAGAAACTTTGCCGACCGGATAAGCATTGACCATGCCTCAAGGCGTTCATTGTTTATCGGTCATATGGAACAGGGGTTGTCGCTGGAAGACCCTTGTCACCCAGCATTACGTCCAACGCTCAGGGTGGTCAATTTTCGGTTAGCACAGGTGGTCAATTTTCGGTTGTCATTACTAAACGTACGAGAGCAGACACCGAGCATACGGGCGGCCTCCTCCTGAGAGATACGTCCTTCGGTCCAGATACTGAAGGTTTCTTCAAAACGCATTTGCCGGATCTCCTGTAGCAATTCTGTCGGTCTCATGATTTCCTCCTGAACGGAGAATTATGGACCGGACAGATGTTGTGCTACAAACCCGGACAGTTTACGTGTTACCGACACTGTTGGCGGGACATTCTTGCTTTAGTGCTTTAGATTTGTTATCCTCTCAATATGCCAAGACAACCTCGCATCGATAGCCCCAATCTGCTCCATCATGTCATTGTCCGTGGCATTGAACGGAGCAGGATTTTTTATGACGATGATGATCGTGATGACTTTGTTAAGCGGTTGCGCAAGCTGTTGGCGGAAACTAACACCGGGAGGGAACATGAGGGACATTCTATATTGCCCCCGTCAAGAAAAATATTTATCTTTTATAAATCAATAGGTTGAAAACACCAGCTGTTTTTTCGCGCACGTCTCCCCCCGTGTTTGTTCCGGCGTTTGTCTCACATCTTGGCGAACCTTGAGGT
>JAJRQB010000009.1 GCA_024280485.1 Deltaproteobacteria bacterium | reverse complement strand
CTTTAACCGATTCTATGCTGCGGGGAAAATCGAAGAACACAGTAGTGGTACCCAATATAAGGGGAAGGGGGTTGGCCTTGGTCTGGCTCTGGTGAAGCGGATAGTCCATGGTCACGGTGGCCTGGTTTGGGCCGAGAGTGCTGGGACAGCCGATGAGGTTGGGGTTAAGGCTCCTGGAAGCTGTATTAATCTTGTTTTTCCCATCGATCTGAAACCTGCAGCTTTTGAAGCTGAAGAGGGGACCCTGCGCAATCGGCGGCCGCGCATTTTGTTGATCGATGATGAACCGGCAATTCGTCGCTTTGTGCAGGTATTGCTGACCGCTCAGTTTGATCTGGAGGTTGCTTCAGGGGGAGAGCAGGGCTTGATAATGGCCTCAACTTTTAAGCCTGACTTGATTCTGCTTGATCTCTATATGCAAGGGATGGATGGTTTTGAGGTTTGTAAGCGGCTCAAGGCACAGGAGGTCACTCGCGATATACCGGTCGCGATGTTTACTGCGGTTGCTCGTAAGCACGAACGCGAGAAAGGTTTTTCTGTTGGGGCTGTTGATTATATTACCAAGCCGTTTTTCCCACGTGAACTGATGGGAAGGATTCGCTCCTTGCTAAGTGAGCACGGTTTTAAACTTGAAGATCTTGAAGATAAGGGGTGCGCGTAGCTTTTCCTGTTGACTTGAGAATTTAAAAGGGGGTACAAGCAGATATTCAATTATAGCGGATCCCGTCAGTTGAGACTGTCAGGTCGATTCCCGCCTCTAAAAATTCGAATAAAATCCCTTTGATTGACTCTGTTCCAGATTATCGATTTTACTCCCATGGATTTAAGCAAATCTCTCACTTGTTTAGAGCACCTGATACCGTCAACGAGTCTTGATTAATAATATCTATTCTGTTTTTTAGCGTCATTCCTATTTATATCGAGTGATCCGCAGCCCTGAACAGGGAGAGGTGCTGCCCTAATTCGGCTAAGTTTTGGCCGTGGAGACCCAGTATGAACCTGAAAGAACTCAAAACCCGGAAGATGCCTGACCTGATTTCACTCGCAAAAGAACTCAAGGTTGAAGATACCGGTGGCCAGCGCCGTCAGGACCTGATCTTTTCGATTCTCAATGCCACCGCCAAACAGAAAAAAACAATTTCTGGCGAGGGCGTTCTGGAAATTCTTCCTGATGGATTTGGTTTCCTGCGTGCCCCTGATGCAAATTATCTTCCCGGGCCAGATGATATTTATGTCTCCCCTTCTCAGATCCGTCGTTTCGGTCTGCGCACCGGAGATACTGTCGCTGGTCAGATCCGTCCGCCAAAAGAAGGGGAACGTTACTTTGCCCTGTTGAAGGTGGCTGAAGTCAATTTTGAAGATCCGGGCAAGATGAAGGAGAAGACCTTTTTCGATAATCTGACCCCGCTCTATCCTGAAGAGCATATCACCCTTGAGACAACTGCCGACAATATGTCTGCGCGGGTCATGGATCTGGCATCGCCGATCGGCAAGGGGCAGCGCGGGTTGATTGTCGCGCCTCCACGGACCGGCAAGACGGTATTGATGCAGAATATTGCCAATTCAATCACCAAGAATCATCCTGAAATATATCTGATTGTGTTGCTGATCGATGAGCGGCCCGAGGAGGTCACCGACATGCAGCGCAGTGTTGACGGCGAAGTTATCTCTTCGACCTTCGATGAGCCAGCCAATCGTCACGTTCAGGTGGCCGAGATGGTCATTGAGAAAGCCCGTCGTCTGGTTGAGCACAAACGTGATGTTGTCATTCTGCTCGACTCTATTACCCGCCTGGCCCGCGCCTATAACACCATCATTCCATCGAGTGGCAAGATCCTCTCGGGTGGTGTCGATGCGCACGCTCTGCATAAACCGAAGCGTTTCTTTGGTGCGGCACGTAATATTGAAGAAGGGGGCAGCCTGACCATCATTGCCACCGCACTGATCGATACTGGTAGCAAGATGGACGAGGTTATCTTTGAGGAATTTAAGGGAACCGGCAATATGGAGGTCCACCTTGATCGTAAGCTTTCAGATAAGCGGTCCTTCCCGGCGATCGACATCAATCGTTCGGGTACGCGTAAGGAGGATTTGCTGATACCAGATAGCAATCTTCAGCGCATTTGGCTGCTGCGCAAAGTGTTGACCACGATGAACTCCGTTGACAGTATGGAGTTTGTCCTTGATAAGCTGCGTGAGACCAAGACCAATCAGGAGTTTCTTGACTCTATGCATCGCTAGGATGATGTTGGGTAGAAAATACTTGCCTGGATTGAGATATAGTGGTAAAAGACCGCTTTGTTCGAAACGATACACCTCATGTACCTGTACCAAAGCCAGGTCGCAAGGAGATAGAAGATGAAAGAAGGAATCCACCCTGCATATGACGTTATCACGGTTCGCTGTGACTGCGGCAACAACTTTGAGACCCGTTCGACCAAGGCCGAAGAGATCCACACCGAGATTTGTTCGGCTTGCCATCCGTTTTATACAGGCAAGCAGAAGTTGATTGATACCGCTGGTCGGATCGAGCGTTTCCGTCGTAAGTACGGCGAAAAGAAGTAAAGTACTGACACGTAAGATAACGGCCCTCTTGGGGGCCGTTTTTTTTTGCGTAAATTCCCGGCTAGTACCGGCTTTTACTTGGACTCGAGCGTCGAATATGGCAGAATCGGACGACTTTTTACTGAAGTGGATACTATATGAACATCGAACTGCTGACCCATACGCCTGAGCCGGAGCTTGTGGTCGCTGCTGCGGCCAGACTATGCTACTCGAATTCGTCGATTGGGGCCTTGCTCGAGAAGAGCCGCGATGAACGTGAGACTTTCCTCGAGAAGATTACCTCGCTGGGCCATTTGTCAGTGCTTGAGCATGTCAGCTTCTCCTTCGGTGTTGAAGGGATCAGCCGCGCCTGTTCACACCAACTGGTGCGGCATCGGTTAGCTAGTTATTCGCAGCAGAGTCAGCGCTATGTTTCACACAGTAAGCGTTTCTCGGCTGTAACCCCTGATTCTATTGCCGATTCTCCTGAGCTTGCCGAACGTTATCAGCAGATGCTGGATGAGATTCACGGGTTTTATGCTGAGATGCTGGAGGCCGGGATTCCAGCCGAAGACGCGCGTTTTATCTTGCCGAATGCGGCGACGACCAAAATTGTAGTGACCATGAACGGCCGTGAATTGCGCCACTTTTTTTCATTACGCTGTTGTCGTCGGGCGCAGTGGGAGATTCAGGCGTTGGCCAAGCAGATGCTGCAACTGGTTAAACCTCTTGCCCCGATTCTGTTTGCCAAGGCGGGCCCCGGTTGTGTGAGCGGTGCTTGCCCTGAAGGGTCGATGACTTGTGGAGCTATCAAGGAAGTACGTGCTGAGTTTAATGCGTCAAGCCTGGGTGCTTAAAAGGAATATATGTTTCATAATCTGGAAGATGTAGTTGATCGTTTTCGCGAGGTAGAAGGACTGTTGTCAGATCCGACAGTCATGTCCGATCAATCCCGCTATCGCGAGTTAACCCGCGAACATTTTGATCTGAGTGAGGTCGTAAAAGTTTACGGTCGCTATAAGCAGGTTCTTGACGAAGTTGAAGGGAATAAAGACCTGTTGCAGGACTCTGATCCCGAGATGAAAGAGATGGCCCGCGAAGAGCTGCCGGTTCTCGAAGAGGAGCAGCAGCAACTCGAGCAGCAACTCAAGTTGTTATTGTTGCCAAAAGATGCGAATGACGAGCGGAATATTATCATTGAAATTCGTGCCGGAACCGGTGGCGACGAAGCAGCACTCTTTGCTGCTGATCTGTTCCGCATGTATTCACGCTATGCCGATAGTCTGAAGTGGAAAGTTGAAATGCTCAGTTGCTCCGAGACCGATGGCGGTGGTTTTAAGGAAGTTGTTGCCATGATCAGTGGTGACGGGGCCTACTCCAAACTCAAGTTTGAAAGCGGCACCCATCGGGTGCAGCGCGTCCCCCAGACTGAGACGCAAGGAAGAATCCACACCTCAGCCTGTACGGTTGCGGTGCTGCCCGAGGCCCAGGATGTCGATATCGATCTCAACCCGGCCGATATCCGACTCGACCTGTATCGTGCGTCTGGTGCCGGTGGCCAGCACGTCAACAAGACCGAATCGGCGGTGCGCCTGACCCATATTCCGACCGGCGTGGTGGTGGCCTGTCAGGATGAGTCCTCGCAGCACAAGAACAAGGCACGGGCGATGAAGGTGCTGAAGTCGCGTATCTATGATCAGGTGCTTGCCGCCCAACGGGCCGAGACAGCCGCCGATCGTAAAAGCCAGGTTGGCAGTGGTGACCGGAGCGAGCGGATCAGGACCTACAACTACCCGCAGGGGCGCTGTACCGATCACCGCATCAATCTGACCCTCTATCGTCTCGATGCGATTATGCAGGGCGATGTTGGCGAGGTGATCGACGCGCTGATTACCGACCATCAAGCTGCACTGATGAGTCAGCAGGAGCGTTCGGCTTGAGTGAACCCTGGACGCTGCTGAAACTGCTGCGTTGGATCACCAGTTTTTTTCGTGAAAAAGGGATCGACAGCTCACGCCTTGACGCCGAACTCTTGATCGCCGATGTTTTGAAGCTTGACCGGGTCGGGATTTACCTGAATTATGATCGGCCACTGACTGCGACAGAGCTGGCGACCATCAAGCCGCTGGTCAAGCGCCGCGGTCAACGTGAGCCCTTGCAGTACCTGCTGGGGCATACCGAATTCTGGTCACTCGATTTCAAGGTTTCGCCTGCGGTGCTGATCCCGCGTGCCGATACTGAAATTCTTGTCGAAGAGGCGCTGGCAAAGGCCGATGAAACGGGCGAACTGCTCGATATCGGCACCGGCAGCGGGGCTGTCGCGCTTAGTTTTGCCCATGAAAAATCGCACTGGCAGGTCATTGGTCTCGACATTTCACCCGCCGCACTTGAGGTCGCCGCCGAGAATTCTCGATCTCTGAAGCTTGATTCGCGCAGCCGGTTCGAGCGCGGCGATCTGGCTCAATTGCCGGAAAAGGCTTTTGATCTGGTGGTTTCGAACCCGCCCTATATCAGCGAAACAGAGTATCCTGAGCTAATGCCGGAGGTGCGCGATCATGAGCCAGAGCTGGCCTTGCTGGCGAGAGAAAATGGTTTGGATTGTTATCGAAAGATTGCTGCACAGGCACAAAAAATATTAAAGCCAGGGGGTTGGCTGCTGTTGGAGATCGGATATCAGCAACAGCAGGCGGTTACCGAATTGTTGGACGATGCTGGACTGACCGAAATCTATTGTCGGCAGGATTACGCTAGTAACCCGCGTGTCGTCGCCGGAAGGCGCAGCGCTTAAATGTTTTATAAAGGGGAAACCTTTGCATAAGATTGTGATTAAAGGTGGGGTGCCGCTCAAGGGTGAAGTGCGGATCAGTGGTGCCAAAAATGCCGTTCTGCCGTTGTTGTTTGCAACCCTGTTGTCGGATGGGCAGAGTGAGATCTGTAATGTCCCGGCTCTCCGCGACATCGATACTGCGGTTGCCCTGCTCAACACCCTTGGTGCGACAACCGAGCGCGTTGGCGATTGTTGCCAGGTCAATGCATCAGCAATTCAAAGCATTGAAGCCCCCTACGATCTGGTGCGAACCATGCGTGCTTCGGTTCTGGTGCTTGGCCCATTGCTCGCCCGTTGTGGCCATGCCCGGGTCAGTCTGCCGGGTGGCTGTGCGATAGGAGCGCGGCCGATCGACCAGCATCTGAAAGGCTTTGAGGCTCTTGGTGCAAAAATCACACTTGATCACGGCTATGTTGAAGCACATGCTGAGCGGCTGCGAGGTGCGCATATTATCTTTGATATGCCGACCGTCGGTGGGACCGAAAACCTGCTGATGGCGACGGCTTTGGCCGAGGGTGAGTCGATCATCGAAAACGCCGCACGTGAGCCGGAGATTGTACAACTCGCAGAGGCATTGATTTCAATGGGCGCGAAGATTGAAGGTGCCGGCACCGCCCGTATCCAGATAGAAGGGGTCAGCTCCTTAAACCCGTTGAAAATTTCGGTGATGCCTGATCGTATTGAGGCCGGAACCTTTATGATCGCCTCGGCTATGACCGGAGGTGATATCTTGGTGCGCGGCGCGCAGCAGCGGGATCAGGAAGCACTGCTGCAGAAGATGGCTGAGGCCGGGGTGATGATTCATCCTGAACGAGATGGTCTTCGGGTTGTCGGACCGGAAAAACTGATGCCGGTCGATATTCGTACCTCGACTTTTCCGGGATTTCCGACCGATATGCAGGCGCAGTTTATGGCGATGATGGCCATAGCCGATGGCACCAGTCGTGTCTCTGAAAATGTCTTTGAAAATAGATTCATGCATGTCTGTGAACTACAGCGTCTGGGGGCTGATATCAGCATCGACGGACATAGCGCCCAGATTCATGGAGTCAAGCAGTTGCTTGGGGCCCCGGTGATGGCGACCGATTTGCGCGCCAGCGCTTGCCTGATCCTGGCGGGGTTGGCCGCGGATAATACAACAGAGGTGTCGCGGATCTATCACCTGGATCGTGGCTACGAACGGATCGAAGAGAAGCTGGCGGGTCTCGGTGCTTGTATCGAGCGAGTCCTTGAATAGTTGCTACAGAATTAAATATGCTAAGGATAAATTATGAGTGACTGGATCACCTTTGCCCTGCCTAAGGGACGTATTCTGGAAGATTCAATGGAGATTTTCGGTCAGATTGGCATCACCTGCCCGGAAATGAGCGAGAAGAGCCGTAAACTGGTTTTTGAAAATCCGGATCTGAAATTGCGCTTCATGGCGGTGCGGGCAACAGATGTACCGACCTATGTAGAATACGGCTGTGCCGATATCGGGGTGGTGGGGAAAGATACCCTGCTAGAGCAAGGGAAGGATCTCTACGAGCCGGTCGATATGAAGTTTGGTTATTGTCGACTGGTGGTCGCCGAACCGAAAAATCTGCAGGCCGAAGACAATCCGCTTAACTGGTCGAATATCCGGGTGGCAACAAAATACCCCAATGTCACCGAACGCTATTTTGCTGAAAAAGGGATCCAGGTCGAGCTGATCAAACTTTACGGTTCGATTGAACTGGCGCCATTGGTCGGCCTGTCGGAACGGATTGTTGATCTGGTCTCTACCGGTGGAACACTTAAGGCAAATGGCATGGTAGAGGTCGAAACCATTGCTGAAATTACCAGTCGCCTGATTGTCAACCGGGCGAGCTTGAAAACCAAACATCAGCGGATCGGCAAGATTATTGAGGATCTGGAGAAGGTCGTTGGTAATGAAGTGCGGATCTCGGAATAGATCAGGCCATGAGAAGTTTGGCACTGGGTTGGGCAACACAGAGATTTTCCAGGGGCAAGTTATGATGCAGATTCTGAAATTTACTGACGCAGGGTTCGATAAGGCGTTCAGGAAGATTGAACAGCGTACTGAGAAAATCCCGGATGGGATTGAACAGACTGTCAAAGATATTTTGGCTGATGTCCGTCTGCGTGGTGACGCGGCACTCTTTGAACTGACCGCCAAATTTGACCGTTTGCAATTGAGTGCTGCGACCATCGAGGTAACTGCTGCTGAAATTGACACAGCAGTAGCGCGGGTCAGTGCCGAATCCCGCGCCGCCCTCGAGCATGCGGCAACGCGGATCTCTGATTACCATCGCAAGCAGAAGCAGGAGACCTGGCTGTCGACCGACGAGGCCGATGTTCTGGTTGGCCAGTTAGTGAGACCGCTCGAACGAGTCGGTATTTATGTTCCGGGCGGTAAAGCGAGCTACCCCTCTTCGGTATTGATGAATGCAGTCCCGGCTAAAGTTGCGGGAGTCAGTGAAGTACTTATGACGGTGCCAATGCCGGACGGAGTGATTGACCCTCATGTTCTGGTCGCGGCAAAGATCGCCGGGGTTGATCGAATCTTCAAAGTCGGTGGTGCTCAGGCGGTGGCGGCGTTGGCGTTCGGGACCGAATCGATCCCCAAGGTCGATAAAATTACCGGACCAGGAAATATCTATGTTGCAACCGCCAAGCGGTTGGTTTTTGGTCTGGTTGACATCGACATGATCGCCGGTCCCAGCGAAATCCTGGTAATCAACGATGGCAGCGGTAATGCGGCGCATATCGCTGCCGATCTGCTCAGCCAGGCAGAGCATGATGAGCTCGCTTCTGCGGTGCTGGTGACCAGTTGTGAAAAGATGGCTGCAGCGGTGCAAACTGAAGTCGAAAAACAGCTGCTGCAGCTCAGTCGCGAAGCGATTGCCCGACAGTCGATCGATAACTACAGCGCAATCATTGTTGCGCGTGATCTGGACGAGGCGATCGCTTTCTCCAACCGCATCGCGCCTGAACACCTCGAACTGGCGGTTGATGATCCCTTCGCGATCCTGCCGCAAATTCGCCACGCCGGAGCTATCTTCATGGGGCATCATACCCCCGAGGCCGCTGGCGATTATCTGGCTGGACCGAATCATACCTTGCCGACCGGTGGCACTGCGCGCTTCTTTTCGCCGTTGTCGCTCGATGATTTTGTCAAGAAATCGAGTATTGTCAGTTTCACTAAGGCCGGGTTAAAGCGCCTGGGTAAAGATATTATTCATATCGCTGAACTTGAAGGGCTCGAGGCTCACGCCAAATCGGTGTCGATCCGCATGCAGGATAGCGAATAAATTTCTGGAGGAGACTATGGCCCGCACTGCTAAAATAGAGCGTAAGACCAAAGAGACCGAAATCCGCGTCGAGTTGAATCTCGACGGCTCGGGTAAAGAGCAGGTTTCGACCCAGGTGCCGTTTTTTGATCATATGCTTTCGGCGCTGACCCGGCATGGTTTTTTTGATCTGCGCGTCGCAGCTCAAGGTGATATCGAGATCGATGCGCATCACACGGTTGAAGATGTTGGTATCTGTCTTGGTGAAGCCTTTAAAAAGGCCCTGGGTGATAAAACCGGCATCCGACGCTTCGGGCGCGGCACCATGCCGATGCATGAAGCCCTGGCCTCGGTAATTATCGATTTCTCCGGCCGGCCTTTTCTGGTGTTTAATGCCGAACTCCCCAAAGCCCAGGTTGGCAACTTTGAGACCGAATTGGTTGAGGAGTTCTTCGTCGCCTTCTGTAATCACAGTGGTGCCAATATTCATGTGAATCTGGCCTACGGCGATAACCTGCACCACATCATCGAGGTGATTTTCAAGGCCTTCGGTCGTGCCCTCGACGAAGCGACCTCGATCGATCCACGCATTGAAGGTGTGTTGTCGACCAAGGGCAGCTTGGAATAAACCAGGGCGAGTTTTTATAATCCTTCTCCATTAGGGAGAAGGTGGCCACAGGCCGGATGAGGGGTTTGTTCGTAAGAGCCCCCCTCACCCTGACCCTCTCCTTTAGGCCCTGTGGGTCCTCAGGGAGAGGGAATAATGATGAAAAGACAAGTGAAATGATTAACATTATAGATTACGAAATGGGCAACCTGCGCAGCGTCGAGAAGGCCTTTGAGTCACTCGGTTTCGCCGCACGAGTCAGCGCGGACCCGCTGGATATTGTCAGTGCTGATAAGGTCGTGTTGCCGGGGGTTGGCGCCTTTGCCGATTGTGTCAGCAATCTGCGCAAGGGCGGTTTCGTTGAACCTCTCTTGACTCATGTCGCGGACGGCAAACCCTTGTTGGGCATTTGTGTCGGCATGCAGATGCTGTTCGACGAAAGTGAAGAGTTCGGTCAGCACCAAGGGCTGGGGATTATCCCGGGCAAGGTCGTACGCTTCCCTTCAGGGATGGTCGAGAATGGTGAGCGTCTCAAGGTGCCGCACATGGGCTGGAACAATCTGCTGCAGAAGAAGAATTCGCCGTTGTTTGCCGGAGTGGAGGATGAAAGCTTCGTCTATTTTGTCCACTCTTACTATTGTCAGGCTGAAAAAGATGCTGATGTTGCTGCCAGCTGCCGTTACGGTGAGGTAGAATTCTGTGCCTCGCTGTGGCGAGACAATATCATGGCGACCCAGTTTCACCCTGAGAAGAGCCAGAGCATCGGTCTGCACATTTTTAGGAATTTTGGAGAGATATAAGTGATTATTCTACCCGCGATTGACCTTAAAGAAGGCCGCTGTGTCCGTCTTGAGCAGGGTTTGATGGACAAAGATACCGTCTACAATGATGATCCTGCCGCTCAGGCAGTCACCTGGCAGGAACAAGGCGGCGAACTGCTGCATATCGTTGACCTTGATGGCGCCTTTGCCGGGGTACCGAAGAATAAAGCGGCGATTCGCGAGATCGTTGATGCGATCGATATCCCTTGTGAGCTTGGTGGTGGTATTCGTGATATGCAGACTATTGAGGCTTACCTGGGTTTGGGTATCGACCGGGTTATTCTCGGCACCGTCGCCAAGGAAAACCCGACACTGGTCGAAGAAGCCTGCAAGAAGTTCCCTGGACGTATCGTTGTCGGCATCGACGCCATGAATGGCCTGGTCGCGGTACGCGGCTGGGCTGATGTCACCGAAAAACTCGCTACCGAAATGGCTAAAGAGATGGAAGGTTTCGGTGTCGAGGCGATCATCTATACCGATATTGCCCGCGATGGCATGATGCAGGGCCCGAATATTGAGGCAACCAAAGCATTGGCCGAGTCGATTAATATCCAGGTCATCGCTTCGGGTGGGCTCTCTAGTCTCGATGATATCCGTCGCCTGATCGCCATTGAATCTTCCGGGGTGACCGGTGTGATCACCGGTAAGGCAATCTATTCCGGCGCCATTGATCTTCGTGAAGCAGTGGCCTTGACCAAGAGCTAATAGTTCTATAGTAACAAGGGCGATTTAGCTTCATGATTACTTCAAGATTAGTCATGATTCTGAACATTAAATCAGTTGAAATCATGAGGTAATCGAGAGGCTGAAAAGGTTTAACGGTTTTTCTCGGTGGATTAAGAAAAGGGCTTGGAAGATGCTGACTAAAAGAATTATCCCCTGTCTTGATGTCAAAGATGGTCGCGTGGTTAAGGGTGTACAGTTTGTTGGATTGCGTGACGCCGGTGATCCGGTTGAGGCCGCCGAGGCTTATTGTGTGCAGGGCGCTGACGAACTAATCTTTCTCGATATCACTGCTTCAAGTGATAATCGCAACACAATTATCGACGTGGTACGACAGACCGCCGAGCGGGTCTTTATGCCTTTGACCGTTGGTGGGGGAGTACGAACCTGTGAGGATATCCGTAATCTGTTGAATGCTGGTGCAGATAAGGTTTCGATCAACACCGCCGCAGTTTTTAACCCCGAGTTTGTTAAGGATGCGGCCGCGCGTTTTGGGAGCCAGTGTACGGTGGTGGCAATCGATGCGCGCCGCGTGCCCGATTCAGAGCCACAGCGCTGGGAGGTCTATACTCACGGGGGACGTAAGCCGACCGGGATTGATGTGGTTGAATGGGCCCAAAAAATGGAGTCCTATGGCAGCGGTGAGCTTCTGCTGACTTCGATGGATTGTGATGGCACCAAGGACGGCTACGATATCGCCTTGACCCGTGCAGTCAGTGACGCGGTAGGTATTCCGGTTATCGCTTCGGGTGGCGTTGGTAATCTTGAACATATCCGTGAAGGCTTGGTCGAGGGTGGTGCCAGTGCTGCACTGGCGGCTTCGATATTCCATTTCAAGCAACACACCATCGCCGAATGCAAAGAGTATTTGAAAGAGCACGGGGTGCCCGCGCGGATCTGATAATAAACAGGGGACAGAATTGAATTCTGTCCCCGTAGTAGTTTGGAGTATTCAATGTCCCTGATCGAACAACTCAAATTTGACGATAACGGCCTGATTCCAGCGATCACCCAGGATAATGAAACCGGGGAAGTGCTGATGATGGCCTACATGAACGCCGAGGCTGTCGAGCAGACGCTGGCGACTGGCAAGGTGCATTACTACTCGCGCTCACGCCAGAAGCAGTGGATGAAGGGGGAGTCCTCCGGCCATCTGCAGCATGTCAAAGAGATCCGTTTCGATTGCGATAACGACTGCCTGCTGATCAAGATCGAACAGCAGGGTGCCGCCTGTCACACCGGGCAGCGCAGCTGTTTCTATCGTCAGTGGGATGGAGAGATCAAGGAGGGCGGAGACAAGTTGGTCGATGTTGCAACTGTCTATGCCCGACAGGACATTCTCGAAGCGCTCTATAATATCATTCAGGAGCGTAAGCAGTTGGCAGATGGTGAAAAGTCTTACGTGAAGTCACTGTTTGATAAGGGCCTTGACAAGATTCTCGGTAAGATTGGCGAAGAGGCAACAGAGACTGCCGTCGCCGGCAAGGGTGGTGTCAAACAAGAAATCA
This sequence comes from Deltaproteobacteria bacterium, assembly GCA_024280485.1. Classification (GTDB taxonomy): domain Bacteria; phylum Desulfobacterota; class Desulfuromonadia; order Desulfuromonadales; family Geopsychrobacteraceae; genus Geopsychrobacter. Next base: position 24,154 of record JAJRQB010000009.1, on the reverse strand, counting down.
TTGGTGAAGTTGCTGATCTCTTCTTCCATGTGTTGGTCCTGCTTGGTTACTATGACCTCCCGCCTGAACGGGTCTACACCGAACTGCGTCGCCGTTTCGGCCTGTCTGGACTCGAAGAGAAGGCGAGTCGTAGTCAGTAGTCAGAACAGTGAATTGTAAGACTTTCACGGAATTTTTCTAATAAAGGCAGTAAGTTGCTAAATTATATAAGTCTTCTCGAATCTACTTGACCCTTAGGAATTAATTTCTAGCTTGATCTTTAGAGAGCCTCAATGTATTTTAACTACGTTTAGAATCTTGTTATGAAATAACGCATGAAGAATCTGCCGCACTGAATTGTATTTATAAATCTATTTTGGAGGGAAGCCGGAAGCACTTTTCTAACACTATTTCTTTTTGTTGGAGAGGTGTTTTTTTTTACCTGCCTCAAAAACCATAAATAAAATCAGTCTGATCTCTCTTTATTGGGAAGAGAGATCTACGTTTAAATGTGCCTTATTAACCAACACTTTTGCAAGAGGGAGAAGAATGATGAGTATCAAGTCGATGAAGAAATTTATGTTAGTGGGTCTTGTAGCTTTGACTGTTATGGCATCGGGTTGTGCGCCGGCGATGAAGATGGCTCAACCGGACCAGCTTACTGCTCCCACTCCGATCGCCAGTAATACTGGAAAGTATATGTGCCCATATACCACCGATGACGTCCTTGCAGAGTGGGTTGATAGTGCCGTAAAGGCCAAAGCTGCAGGTGCAATTGGTGGCGCAGTCGGAGCCTATGCTGGTGCTAAAGCGATGGAGCAAATTCCTTTTATCGGCGGCTTCCTCGGCAAGAAAGTCGGAAATAAAATCGGTAAAGAAATTGCCATCAAGGCTGCTGGTGGACGCGAAGCTATCATGGCAGCATCCGATTTGTCCTTTAATAGCGTGGATGATATGGCCGTTTATCTGTATGTCAAATATTCTACAAGTGAGCACTATAAAGATGCTCTTGACGCATGTAATGGTATTTATCCTGAGTTTAAGCAGCAGTATTCTGCGGCTCTCTGGAGAGCATCACGAGCTGTTCGTTAGTATTTAACTCCAAATTAAAGACACTTGCCTTGGATGGAAGCTATGACCATATGTAAATCTATTTTTGCCGTTGCCGTAATTTTTATGGCTGTAGGGTGCACAACCGTTACGACTCGGGTCAATAATGCTGCAGGAAGACCGACTCTTTACGAGGACCCATCGACGACGGGAGCCGTTGCCGGTATCGGAATGGAATCCCAGGATATCGTGGGAATGACGGATCAGATGATTCGAGACATGATGTCTAATCCACTTTTGGCCGGCCGTAGTGTCGCTCCACGAATAATTCTCGATTCCGAGTATTTTCGCAATGAAGGTGCGACTCGCATTAATAAGAACATGATTACCGACCGCATGCGGATCGGTCTTAACCGGGCCGCCAATGGACGGATGGTTTTTGTCGGCAGGCACTTTTCTGACATGGTTGCCAAGGAACGTGATTTAAAACGCCAGGGAGCCGTCACAACGGGAACTATCGGTACAGCTAAAGCACAGGCGGGGGCAGACTTTCGTCTCGGTGGAAGAATCACTTCGCAAGATTCAGTTCAGACAAAAACGGGGCTTGCATCACGCTATCAGTTGATTACGTTTGAAATGGTCGACTTGGAAAGTGGAATCATTGTATGGAGTGGTATGTATGAATTCAAGAAGTCAGCTCAAGATGACATCGTCTACCGTTAAATTTGGGTTCCTTGCCCTTGTTTTGTTTGTTCTGGGTGGCTGCGCTGCAGCGACCCAGAACAAACTAGTTGCTGTTCCGCCTGAGGTCATGACCCAATATCTCAGCGATAAGCCTGAAGTTCTGAAGCCGATGTATTCAAAGGTTCTTCTGGAGGGAACTCGTAATCAGGTCCTTAATCTTCTTCAGGCCGGTGTCGCAGCGATGGAGCTGGGTGAGTACCGGTTGGCAGAAACGTCATTTGATCAAGCTCTTCAGCACATTGAATCTGTTTACGCGAATAACGCTCAGGCAACTCAGGCGCGCAGCCTTTGGCATGAAGAAGGCGCTAAAGATTATAAGGGTGAGCCCTATGAGCGGGCTATGGCGTATTATTATCGTGGAATTCTTTATCTGCTCGAAGCAGATTATGAAAACGCGCGAGCTTGCTTTAAGAGTGGTGTAATTCAGGACGCCTTTGCTGAAGAAGACCAACATCGCTGCGATTTTGCTCTCATGCTTGTTCTGGAGGGGTGGGCGTCACAGAAGTTGGGCGATAATTCTCTCGCGGAAGAGGCTTTTGATGAGGTGAGAAAGTATCGCCCAGACTTTGTTTTTCCTGTGGCGGGTGATTCCACGTTGGTTCTGATTGAAACCGGGAATTCGCCACGTAAAGTGGCGGATGGCCTTGGACATGCTGAGTTGAAATATCGCAGAGGTAAAAACTTTCTGGAGAAACGTGCCTTTGTCGGATTGGATGAGCCGCTACAAGCGTATCCGATGGAAGATATTTTCTTTCAAGCGTCTACTCGCGGAGGTCGCGGGATAGATAAAATCCTTGAAGGTCAAGCCGTTTTTCTGAAGCGTGGCATGAAAATCGGAACAGCACTTACAGAGGTCTCCTCGTCTGTTGTCCTGGCCTCGACCCTTATCCAAGGCTCCGGGCACATGGCGGAGGTTGGTGCTGCGCTAGGTGCGGTTGGTGGAGTGGTAACCTTGGTTGCTATGAATGCAAAGCCTCATGCTGACACGCGCTACTGGAACAACCTTCCTGATGTTGTCCATGTCATGACACTGCCACATTCCGCTGCCGAGAGTTTATCTGTATCTTTCACGACTATAGATGGCAACGAGGTTGGTCTCCCTGCGAAGACTGGAAAGGTCATGACAGATTCACGAGGTAACCAGTTGTTATGGGTTCGTTCACGGCCTGCTTTGAACTAGTTACTTTTTAACTAATTGGGGGAATTTTGGAGGTGAGCATGCGTTGGTATCTGATTTTTGTTCTATTAATTTTATGCACATATGGCTGCGCGCCAATCGATATAAACGAGGGCGCAGCTCCTGGTGTTCGCGTAAATGACCCGGCAGCACCAAATGCTGGTATCAGGCTGAATACCGTCAATATTATAGATGAAAGTCTTCAAAAGTGGCATGGCAGAGAGGCTGGGAAGACAGGAAAAATTGCGGTTGAATCGACCAACAGTAAGCGAACCGCAACTGGTACCCTTGAAGCTTGGGGTGTCCTGCGGAACAGAACCGATTATCCTCTGCAGATCGAAGGTCGAATTACCTTTTTCGATCAATACCAGGTTCCGGTAGAAAGTCCGAGTGCCTGGCGTCGCGTTCTTTTGCCAGCAAATGGAATTGGCGCTTATAAGGAATTTTCTACCAAAACGTCTCAAGTCGCTTATTACTATATTGAACTCAGGGAAGGACGCTGAATATGAGGGCGCTTGGTTTACTATTTATCTTGGTTCTGTTGCTCGGTGGATGCGCAAAAACGGTTTATCTTGAGCAGGAGACGCCTGCCGGAACCGTCCCGATGTTGCAGAGTTTGCAGGCCCCGACTATGGAAGAGGGACTGCAGGGAGCTTATCAGGCTGAAGTCATGGAGGTATCGGCGGGAGTTGATAACTCTTTGATCGAAGAGTCTTTCCGCAGGGCTTATGTCGGGCAAAAACAACCACGCATTGCCATATATCTGAACCGCGAACTGAGTGACAATGTTCGTGAATGGACCAGTGGTGTACGGCGCGTGATCAATGAAAAAGTCGTTGCGCAGGGTGCACTCAAGGGGACGAATGATCAGTCCCCGAGCTCAACCAAACTCGTCTCGTTCATTGGTGACGACATCAACAAATCTGAAGATCGAGTGACGCTAGAGGGGACCCTTGCGATTCAGAAACAACAAGACATTTCCTTTGAGACTCGCGTCGCAGATAAGGCTCGCAGACCATTGAGAGAAACCTCAGAATGGCAGTTTGAAGAAGGGTTTTCCGGAGTTCTTCTGGCCAACGGAGCTAACCTTGTAGATCGTACAGCCATTCTACGTTTAATTGCAGCTGATGATGGCAAAAAGGGAAGTTCAGTCAAGACCATGGAAATTCAGGCATTGAAGGGCTATGCTGATATTTTCGTTGAAATCCTTGTTTCTGAACGCCCAGATGTGTCTGGAGACTATCTTTTCAAGGTTTCGGCTAAAGAGGTTGCAAGTGGAATGCTACTCGCGAATGCAACTGTTTCGGAATCGGAGATGAGTGCTGAAAATCAACAATCATCGCGTTACGTAGCGACAGAGAATGGCTTCGTTGCTCAAGGCCCCGATCCCGCTGATGCCGGGCAAATTCTGGCTTATGAATTGATGGATTCCTTGAGTAAAACCTGGTCCAGATAAAGACTTTAATTTGCAAAGATTATTGTGTATAGACAGGGGAGAGGCCAGCTTGGCTTCTCCCCTGTTTCGTTTGAGAGGATAAATGTAATCTGATGAGTTCTGGGAGGAGGCAGCTTTGGTCTTGTTCACTGTTCGGTATGGCCGATGCGTCGCTGCTTCTCACTTTTGATCTCATCAATATCGATGTATCAGGCGACTCTTAATGCTCGAGCGATTTCTTTTCACCGATAGCAGCGTGAACCCTCAAACAAAAGTTGGTTATGGGGCGTACCTTGTGGTGGTTGAACCTGACCTTGATTGGGCTGAGTTGAAATCACGAGTGAAGCTGCGGCGTTTTGAGCATACCTCTTCAACGCGGCTTGAGTTACAGACTTTGTTATGGGCACTGGATGAGATTCAATTGTCGGGGCCTAGGCTGAAGGTATTCACGGACTCTCAAAACACGATAGGATTACCGGGTAGACGTGACCATCTGGAGCGAAACGATTATCGTTCAGCGCAAGGTGAGATCCTCATAAATCATGAGCTCTACCAAGAGTTTTATCGCCTGACCGATCAGCTCGATTGTGACTTAATTAAAGTCAAAGGACATCGATTGTCGAAGCAAAAAGGTGACATTGAAGAGCTTTTCACCTTGGTGGATCGCGCATCGCGCAAGGCGCTGCGAGAAGAGTCACGCTGAAGATAAATCTGCTACGATTTCACTCTTTTAGACAGATTGTAGAAATCTTCCATTCCGCCACCGCCACCGCCACCAGCGTGGTCAGAGCCTCCCCCGCCGTTGCGTCCCGTCTCACCAATATAGCCAAAGGCGATCGCTTCGGCACCTGCTGGTACCTTCAACTCTTTAGAGAAAGTCAGACCCACCTCTGCTACGAATGGGAGCGCACGTGAAAGAGTTGCTGTCTCTATGACTCTTGCTTTGTCATCCAAGAAGAAGAGATAGGTATCCAGTTTTTCAATCCTGCTGGTGTTCATCTTTACTCAGAAAAAAAATCAGGGGCTACTTTGTGTAGCAATGCAAACAGGCTTACTCATATCCGCACCTCTCAGTGAGCTACTTGAGCTCCCGTAATTCCGGCTTGCAGTGTTTTGATCTGCTCCGCAGTCAGTTTGCCGGTCAGTCCGAGATCAAAGAGCTGCTGTTTCCCGGCAGCGACTGTCCCTGCCAGGTTGCGCTTTATCTGTCGCGTCTTTCCCGTTACATCCTTGTATCGAACGATCAGTGCGATCTGGTGGATATTTTGAGGGGTTGGGTTAGTGATCTGGGCAACGATTTCTCCTTGAGAATTCTGCCCAATCCGGACTTTTACATATTTGGCGGGATTCTCTTTCAGGTCCAGATCCAGCAAGGAACTGTATGCCTGTTTTCCCAGTTCGGTCTGGTTGTTCGCTACTTTGGCATAGTGGCCCTTGGCCTCAGCAAGGCGACCCGATTTTTTAGCCAAATTACCGAGTGAGTTATAGGCGTCAGCGGTGGGGAGCAGTTTGATGCTGCGCTCCAGGTCAGATTGTGCTTGATTGACAAGATTCATCTGCTCGTTCAGTTTGCCGCGTTGCAGATAATAGTAAAAGAAGTTTGGATTTAAGCTGGTTGCTTTGTCGTATTGCTGGAGGGCAGATTTCAGCCGGTCGACTTTTTGTTCCACATCGCCCATCAGCCCGTAGAAACTGCCCTCTTTTGGTTCTAGTGCGATGGCTTGTTTGGTCAGACGCCTGGCTGCGGTCAGGTCATCTTTTGTTAGTGCCTCCCGGCCCTTATCGTAGGCTTCGTAAGCAGGTTTGGTACGAACCAAATGTGCGATCATAGTGCGATAACGCGCGACACCCATGTCTCCCCCTCTGGGGAGCTTAGCCAGGAGTTCAATGTTATTCTGTAGGCGTTCTTGTGATGGTGGGTGACTGGCAAAGAGACCATTAATCCAGTCTTGCTGCTTGGCTTCTGACAGCTTGACGAAGGTGCGCTGTAGATCGACGGCCCCCTGTGGGTCATAGCCAGCTCGTACCATGTATTGCATGCCGTAGAGATCCGACTCGCGCTCGGCGTCGCGTCCGTACTTCTGGGTGATCAGTTGGGCTCCAATGCTTGTGCCCGTCTGGACCATATTCGCATAATCTGTCCCCTGGCTCGCAATAGCTGCTCCGATCACGCCAGTTTGCAGCAGCATCCCCTTTGACATACTTCGGACACCATGCTTGGCGGCTGCGTGGACAATCTCGTGGCCGAGCACTGCTGCCAACTCTGCTTCACTCTTCAATTCAGTCAGCAGACCACGATTTATCGAAATTTTACCGCCGGGCAGCGCCCAGGCGTTAGGGACGGAACTATTTAATACCTTGAATTCATAGGGCAGCTTTCGATCACTCACCGCAGCAAGCCTCTGCCCCACCTGACTGACATAGCTGGTTAACTGGTGATCCACCGTATAATCGCCTCCTTGAGATTGGCGTGCCGGGGCATACTGTTGAGCACCAATGGCAAGTTCCTGTTGTTCACTGACCAGGCTTAATTCTTTCTTGCCAGTCACCGGATTGACTGCACAGCCGACGAAAAATACAAGTATTAGCAAGAGTAATAGTTGTCTCAATACCATTTTATGTATCCCTTTCACTGTCTTGGTTTTCTATACAGCCTCCCTCTGGAGGACCTACATTTTTTACGGGCGTTAAAGTGACTTTCACAAAAGAAGACTATATCAAACTGTAACATTCTCAGTCGCAACTGTCCCCCTTGGCACGTTAACCGCGCCTTTGATGTTTATTGTCCTGCGGGAGTATAATGGTGGTGTGGCAATGAATCACCGGGCGGTCGTCGTCCTTAATCTTGCCGCTCTGCATAAGGCGTTCGAACTCCTGCCCACAAGCAAAGGAGGTGCTTATGAACCGGACCGATTACCGAGGGATGTGTCGGCTATTCAAGGATGGTCAACTCCTCTGGGTCGAAAACACCGACAAGAATATTGCTGGACGTGTCATCGGCTGTGGGGCCGAGATGGTCGAGGTTGATGTTAAGGGCCATGTCGAATCCTGGATCAGTGAGGTGTGCGTTGAGATGACCCACGGCTACAAGATGAATTATGACGAATATCTAAAGCATCCGAATGAGTTTGATACCCATCTGGACTAGTTTCTTTGGGTGAATGCTTGAATGAAATTGAACAGCCGTTGAACCGGGCTCATGCGAAAGGGCCCGGTTTCTGTGCTTTATAGCGATCTGTTTCTCATTACAAGTGTCTGGCAGTCTGTCGGACTATCCATGAACTGGCTGCAAACCCGTCTGATTGGTCCATATTTCAGCTATTTTTCTACCAATAGCTACGGCTATTACTCTCAAACAAGCCAAAATCTGACCTCAATCATCCAAGTTTTCACTTCAGTTCTGATAGTCCGACAGGCTGCTAGAATTCTATGTTATTATTTACCTCCTTCAATATTTAATATTTAATGTCATGAGGTCGGGATGCCCACAGCTAAACAGAACAAACTTAAAAAAGATCTAGGCCTCTTTAGCGTCTACGCCATCGCCACCGGCACGACTTTAAGTGCGGGATTTTTTCTGTTACCGGGAATTGCTGCGTCTCAGGCTGGCCCCGCGATGGTGTTGGCATATATGCTGGCTGCCATCCCGTTGGTGCCCGCTATGTTCAGTATCGTTGAACTCTGTACCGCCATGCCAAGGGCAGGAGGGGTTTATTATTTTCTCGATCGAAGTCTAGGTCCTCTTTTTGGAACCATCGGTGGAATGGGGACCTGGCTGGCGTTGATTCTTAAGGTTTCATTTGCCCTGATGGGAATGGGTTATTATCTGGCCCTCTTTATCCCTGAGATCGGGGAGGGGCATATCCGTAGCCTGGCTGTTGTGCTGGCCTTGGCGATCGGGGTTCTGAACCTGTTTGGCTCTAAAAAGAGCGGTAGACTGCAAATTTATCTTGTCTTCTTTTTACTGACTCTGTTGGCTGGTTTTATCGGGGTTGGTTTGCCCAGTATTGAACCGGTCCATTTTGATGGTTTTTTTGATGCCGGATTTGATTCGATTATCTCCACCGCCGGATTGGTATATATCAGTTACGTTGGTGTGACCACGGTGACATCTCTGTCGGAAGAAGTGAAAGATCCAGAAAAAAATTTACCGCGTGGCGTCTTCCTGTCTCTTTTGACTGCGCTTCTGGTCTACGGCCTGGGAACGACCATCATGGTTGGCGTTTTGCCGATGGCGCAACTCTCCACGACCATGACACCGGTGGCGGATGCCACGGCAGTTTTCTTCGGCAAACCCGGACTCTATATCATGTCTTTTGCAGCGGTCCTCGCCTTTACCAGTGTGGCCAATGCTGGCACCATGAGTGCTTCGCGATATCCTCTGGCTCTCTCGCGTGACAATTTGTTGCCGCCTGCATTCAGCCGTTTGCGCGATGGGGTTCCGGTGTTGTCGATTCTGGTCACCGTCGGGAGCATTGTTCTGATTCTGCTGTTTTTAGATCCGTTGCGTATTGCCAAGTTGGCCAGCGGCTTTCAGTTGCTGATGTTTGCACTGATCTGTTTTACCGTAATTGTTATGCGTGAAAGCGGCCTCGATAGCTACGATCCAGGTTATCGCTCTCCCTTTTATCCCTGGATGCAACTGATCGGCATCTTTGCACCGCTCTGGTTTATCGTCGAGATGGGCTGGTTGCCAACCCTGTTCTCAGTGGGTTTGATCTTTATCGGCACCCTCTGGTACCGAAGCTATGCGCGACTCAAGGTTCAGCGTAGTGGTGCGATATTTCATATCTTCGCCCGCCTCGGCCGACTGAGCCAGCAGGGGCTCGACTACGAACTGCGCGAGATTATGAAAGAGAAGGGGCTGCGCCAGAAGGATCCCTTCGATCAGGTCATCGCCGGCAGTCATGTCGTCACGCTGGAGGAGCGAACCACCTTCGAGGAGGCCGTCGAAGTTGTATCCGGTTGGTTTGCCGAACGACTCGGCCACTTTCCCAAGGAGATTGGCGATCAGTTTCTTGAGGGGACTCGAATCGGTGCAACACCGGTGGCACGCGGAGTAGCGTTGCCGCATTTTCGGACAGAGGGGATTGATCACGCGTTGTTGGCGATTGTGCGTGCCCCACGCGGCTTGAAGATCGAAGTGCCACACCCTCTTCACCCCGGTACTAACGACAGTCAACTGGTTCAGGCGGTCTTCTTTTTGATCAGTCCCGAAGACAATCCGGCCTTGCATTTACGACTGTTGGCTCAGATCGCCGGGTTGGTAGAAAAAGAAGGTTTTGCCGAACTCTGGCAACGAACCAGCAATGAACAGGATATCAAGGAGTTGCTGCTACGCGATGAGAATTGTCTTTCGCTTGTGCTGAGTGATGAGGGACCAACAGCGCAACTTGTTGGCCGGAGTCTTTCTCAAATCAGTCTTCCGGAAGGGAGTTTGGTTGCGTTATTACGTCGTGGGGAAGAGATGATGGTGCCGCGTTCCAATACCGTTCTTATGGCAAACGACAGAATGACATTCATCGGCGAACCCGATGCGATTCATCAACTACAACGCGATTACCTTGTCAGCCCTGAGAACCAAGGGGATGAATGATGCAGACTTCTTATGATTATCTATTGATTGGCGGCGGGATTGTTGGCGCGTCGACGGCTCTGCAACTAAAACAACGCTTTCCCTCTGCACGGGTTTTGCTGCTCGAAAAAGAAGCTGGGGCGGCCCGCCATCAGACTGGCCACAATAGTGGTGTGATCCATGCGGGAGTCTATTATGCTCCGGGGAGTCTTAAGGCCAAGTTCTGTCGCGAAGGAGCAGAAGCAACGGTCGCATATTGCGAGCGGCATAATATCCCCTATCAGCGTTGTGGAAAGTTGCTGGTAGCAACCAACGCGCTTGAAATTGAGCGTATGGAGGCTCTGGCGGACCGTTGCCGGCAGAATGATATCGAAATTGACCAACTCAGTGCCGCAGAGTTGAAAGCTGCCGAACCGAATGTTGCCGGACTCGGCGCCTTGCGGGTACCAGCGACCGGTATTGTTGATTACCAGAAGGTCACCGATGCCCTCCTTGAGGAGTATACCTCCTTGGGGGGAGAGATCCTTTTTTCTGCGGCGGTAACGGCGATTTATGAGAATGAAAAGTTCATTGAGGTTGTTTACGGTGGGGAGCGCATCAGGGGGCATTTTCTGGTCAGCTGCGCCGGGTTGATGGCCGACCGGGTTTTGAAAATGCTCGGAATAGAGGCCGATTTCAGAATCGTGCCTTTTCGGGGAGAGTATTACCAGCTACCGCAGAATTATAACGACATCGTTTCTCATCTGATCTATCCGATCCCCGATCCTGAACTGCCGTTTTTGGGCGTGCATCTCACGCGCATGATCGACGGCAGTGTGACGGTCGGACCGAATGCTGTCGTCGGTTGGAAGCGTGAAGGTTACGGGCGGTTCAATTTTTCGTTGCGTGACAGTTGGGAGAATCTCAGCTATCCGGGATTCTGGCGAGTGATGCGGACCAATCTACGCTCGGGACTAGGCGAAATGAAAAATTCCCTGTGGAAACGCGGCTACCTTGAATTGGTGCGCAAGTATTGCCCACAACTGGGTATGAGTGATCTGCGCCCCTATCCAGCTGGAATCCGTGCCCAGGCGGTTATGGCTGACGGCAGTCTTGTGCATGATTTCCTCTTTGCCGAAAGTCCGCGCAGTCTGCATGTCTGCAATGCGCCATCGCCGGCCGCTACTTCAGCATTGCCGATTGGGGCTTACATCTGTGACAAGGTGGAGCAACGAAACTAACTGTATGCTGAGTTGTGATTTGTGTGTTTGATAAATCTGTAGATGATGTAGGAATGTAATTCAGTACAACTTGCAGTAACGCCCCAGCCTGATGTTCAGATTGGGGCGTTACTCGTTCTGAAAATGGTGCAATACAAGAAGGGCCTACCCTTTTCAGAGTAGGCCCTTCTCATGTCTGACATATGGTGATTTATCGATCAGTCAGCACCGGCCAAAATCCCTTTAGAACTAAGGCAACCCAATGTGTCAGGAATTGCGAGTCGGGCGAGTGAAGCTGGCGTTGTGGGTGACCTCTTATGTAAATCGTTGAGATATAGCTTTTCGAGTCGGTGTACGGAAATACCTAATTAGGGTTTGAGTTGGAGCTGGGAGTTAATATCTCACTCGATACTTGGGATTATCCCCTCATCCCAGTAAGGTTGTTCTTCGCCGATCTCGTTCAGAATGAAGTCGATGAAAACTCGCACTTTCAATGGCAGATATTTTCGCTCTGGCCAGACTGCATACATAGTTTGTTCGGGGAGTTGAAACTTGGGTAAGACACGCACAAGTTCTCCAGATAAAATGTGAGCACCGGCAATAAACGTCGTTGTTCTTCCAATGCCACACCCGTCTAAAATAGCTGTCAACAAGGCTTCACCATTATTGACCTGAAAATTGCCAGAAGGACTGATTCTTACCGGGCCACCTGGTCCGATAAGCGTCCATTCATGGTGATCGCTAAAATACGCATAATGGAGACAATTATGGCCGTGAAGATCATCAGGTGTATTGGGAACACTGTGCTCTTTCAAATATTTAGACGATGCCACTAACACATTATGGCACGGGGCGATCTTTCGGGCGATCAACGACGAATCCGGCAATGTCCCTCCTCGAATAGCAAGGTCATAGCCACCGTCGACGAGATCAACGGCGCGGTCTTCCATGATCATGTCGATCGCGATATCGGGGTAGAGCTTAAGAAACTTCGCGATTATTGGCGCGATGTGCAATCTGCCGAAAGACATGGGTACATTGATTTTTAAGCGCCCTTTTGGCTTACCCTGCAATTCGGAAACCGCGTCTTCGGCTTCCTGAATCGTCGCAAGGGCCTCAACAGCTCGCGCAAAATAGCGCTCACCGGCCACCGTGAGGCTGAGCTTTCGGGTGGATCGATGTAAAAGCCGAGCACCAAGATATTCTTCTAATTGCGTAATCCGCTTGCTCACGGCGGACTTGGAAACACCCAAATACCTCGCTGCCGAAGCGAAGCCATGATTCTCAACAACCGCTACAAAAACCGGTAATGCCCCTATTTGATCCATGTTTTCACTGCCTCCTCGTTCTCTTTTTCTCACCTGTCCGGTTACAATATACCCCATTATCAACCATTCAGAAACTCGCTATGCTTGTTTAAACCAATAAGGAGAACAAAAGTTTATGGCCAAGATGCTTATTGACGGTGCGCTCCGTGAAAAACCATAATCCATTAACGGCGAATTCGTTCGATTGGATAGCGAAATTCGAAACTTGATTCAGCCTGAAGCAACCGCTGAGTTCTCTGCGGAAGCAGGACGCTATCACCTCTACACATCCACAGCCTGTCCCTGGTGTCACCGGGCCATGATCATGCGCACCCTGAAGGGGCTTCAGAGTTTAATTACAACTACCGAGATGCATACCCTCATGGGACCTGTAGGGTGGCAAATCGATCCTGATCTTTTTGATGAAACATCCGGTGTCCCGCGCGACGAATATATCTATGAAGTCTATTTGCGATCCGATACTGACTACACGGGATCGATTAGCGTTCCTATTCTATTCGACAAAAAAACAAAGCGGATCGTTAACAATGACTCCGCTGATATCATGCGAATGCTTAACAGCGCATTCGAACATCTTGTCCCTTCTGACACGGACTATTGTCCCGCAGAAATTCAGAACGAAATTGATGAGATGAATGCGTTCCTCCATGGGCCTGTTAATGCTGGTGTTTACCGGGCAGGATTCGCGACAAAACAGGAGGCCTATGACGAGGCGATATCCGATCTCTTCGGCACACTAGACAAATTAGATCACAGGCTGAAATCACAGCGCTACCTTATCGGCAATCAGATCACCGAGGCTGACTGGCGGTTGTTTACAACTCTTATTCGTTTCGATGCAGTTTATGTGACGCATTTCAAAACTGACCGCCGCCGCATTGCGGACTATGCCAATCTCTGCCCTTACCTCCGTGAACTCTATCAAGTTCCTGGTATCGCCGGGACAGTCGATATGGATCGTATGCGCGCGCATTATTTCTGCAGCCACTTGCACGTCAACCCCAATGGGATTGTCTCTGTAGGTCCTGACTTTGACCTTCTGAAACCACACGGACGATCCAACTAATACGTTTTGTAACTTTAACGACAAACCTGAGGAGAAACTTGTCATGATGAAATTGGTTAAATTATCGCTATGTACTTTGTTTTTAATGCTGCCAGTACACAGTTTCGCAGATCAAATGCAAACAGAAGGTAAACTTACGCTCTCATACAGTGATGGGAGGCCTGTTACCACAGGTGTAGATAACGTCAATGCAGTGCTGTACTCCGTCGGGGTTCGTGTGAGCACGTTACCTTTACCAGAAGAGGCGACACCGATCCTCAAGACCTCTCAAACAAGGGCTATTAACCCTGATGAAGCCACCAAGTTATTATCAATATTTTCTCTTCATCGCGGGGAATTGCTTGACCAAATCAGCAAAGCTGGTCGAAAGCCTGAGGCGCACCGGGGTGGGTTTTTGTCAACTTCCGAAGGGGGGAACGCTCCTTATCCGAAAGTTTATGACATGAGATCCATGACACCCGAAGTTGTGGCTTGGGTTCAAGATAAGTTTGGAAGACTCCACGTCAATAGCGCAGATAATGGTGTGGGGATTGATGAGGTGATGACCATTGTATCAGGTGGGCCATGGGTATGGTTCTTTGCACTACCCAATGATGTTGTTGGTAAGCTTACTCTGGGACATGTGGGGCTGGACGGACAGGCATGGCGCATTAGTTATCCAGGCTTGGGGCCGCATGGCGCTTATTTAGATCCAGAATATGGTCTGGTTGTTGCCTATGCCCACGGCCCCGAAGAATTTGTAATACGCTATGAAGAACCCAGCGTCGAAGGAACCAAACTGTTGAACACTAATCCTTGGATCGAATTGTCTGGTGAAACCCCTAAGTTGTTGGATTAAAGTTCACTGATGTATTAGACGGCATCCAGTTAGGCCTTTTGATTTAATAAATTCAGCCATTGCTTTCGTAAGGGAAAGCAGTGGCTGGAAATCACGTTTATTAAATTTAACAACAAAACACCACAATTAACCGGTAGCGGGCTGATACTTACTGGTCAGCTAATATTCCGTATATGTACTAAGCTATGAGCAAAACCTATATATGAAACCATCAAACAAACGACTTGGCGAACTAGTCCTTCGCACATCAGACGTCAACACGTTAACAGCATTCTATCGTGACGTAATCGGGTTGGAGCCTTTTGCTAGTTTTGGAAACAACAGGTTTCTTAAGGTCGCAGACGATTTCGAAGGTCATCCGCAGTTACTGGCGATCTTTGATCAATCCAAGGAGTACAGCGGCCCACATAACCTTCAGCCAGAGAAGGTTGATGCAGGTTCCGGCACGCTACACCACTTTGCGTTTGCTATGGAGAAGGAACAATTCGACCAGGAAAGAGAGAGGCTGCATGGCCTCGGTCTAGATATTCGAATAGCACAATACGGGCAGTTCGGGTGGCATTCGATTCACTTTCACGACCCAGATGGTAATTCTGTGGAGTTCGTTTGCTACGACCCCTCAGTTTTAGAGATGGAAGAGAAGTGACGTCTTCTCGTACCAGTATTCCGGACATTTCATAACCATAATTTGGAGCGAACGGCTACGATGGCGCTCAAATTAGACGTTGGGCACGGCGGATGTCAGGCTAATTGCCGTGTCTACCCTTATTTTGAAGTGAAGAATTGAACGTCCGATATGTTGCGTTATTGAAAATTGAGGGTCGTCAGAGGCTAAATGTTGATCATTCTTACAGACCCTACAAAGCAAGAATTGTTAATCCTTCGGCAAATAGACTTTGCCACGCGTTAATCTGAACGTGGGTCGGCCCTGAACCTCTTAACCTTTATAACGATAGCCGATGCCGTGTACGGTTTCGATGGTTTTGGGATGGGTCGGATCGCGTTCAATTTTTTTGCGGAGTTGGACAATGTGTTGATCAAGAGTGCGTGTGGTGCCGAAGTAGTCGACTCCCCAGGCGGCATTGAGCAGGTCATTGCGCGACAGCACTTCTCCTTTTGATGCGACGAAGCATTCCAGCAACTTCAATTCTCTGGCACTCAACTTATGGCATGCGCCATCGAGCTCTATGGTAAAGGCCTTGGGGTCGACCATTGCATGGCCGAATGAAAACTTTTGGGCAAGTCCTTTGTCTGCTTGGGCCCTGTTCGGTACGCGGCGGCGCAATACTGCCGCGATACGCGCCCGCAGTTCATGGAGTCCGAAGGGTTTGGTGACATAATCATCGGCCCCCAGTTCTAGTCCGACCACCTTGTCGATCTCCTCGCCTTTGGCGGTCAGCATGACGATCAGGGTTTCCTGATCGTTGCGGCGCACTTCACGACACAAGTCGTAGCCACTCATCTCTGGCATCATGACATCCAGCAGCAATAGATCCGGTTTTTCCTGATGGTAGAGTTCAAGAGCCTGACGGCCGTCAGCAGCCGCGCAAACCCGGTAATTTTCAGCTTCTAGCAGGTCGATCAGCCCCCGACGCAGGTTGGCGTCATCCTCGGCAATCAGAATCAGTGGCGTATTCATGATGTCTCTCCGGTTGTTGGCAAGCTCAGACAGAAGCAGGTTCCACCGGTCTCTGCTGTCTTGCAGGTCAGGTCACCACCCATGCCCTGGGCCAGTTGTCGGGCGATGCTCAGGCCGAGGCCGGCGCCGGGCTGAGAGCTGGTGAGTGTGCTGTCGAGGCGGTGGAATTTGTTGAAAATTTTCTGCTGCTGAAGCTTTGGAATACCCGGTCCTCGATCGGTCAGGGTCAGCTGGATTTTTTCTGTACCACTCTTCAGGCTGATGATCAATTCACCCCCGTCGGCGGCGTACTTGATCGCATTGTCGATCAAGTTGAGCAGGATCTGTTCAATCGCATCGCGATCGCTGTGGACTAACAATGGCCCGGTTTCGAGTTGCGTTATAAGTTTAAGGCCTGCGTCATCGAGACGTATTGACTGACGCAGCAGAATATCTTCGACCAGCTCAATTAACTCGAAATTGGAAGTATTGAAGGTTTTTTGCCCCTGCTCAAGTCGGCTGAAGGCGAGAATGTTATTCACCAGGCGAGTCAATCGCTGACTTTCACGGATGATCGTTTGCAGATAGCTTTGTTGTTTCTGAGCGGAGTCGATCTTCCCTTCGCCGAGGAGCTCTGCGTACATGCGGATCGTGGTCAGTGGGGTCTTCAGTTCGTGGGAGACATTAGAGACGAAGGAAGTTTTTTGGCGCGCATCGCGATGATTCCGCACCGCCTGCCAAAGGAGCAGGGAACCACCAAGCAGGATGGCGACAACAAAACTACCGGTCAGCAGACTGCCGATTAATAAAAAGCCGGAGCCCGCGTTTTTATCAGCGGTTCCGGTGTAGATATTTAGTCGCCAATGTGGCAGTCCGCTGAGACTGCGACTGGTCAAAGGGGCACTCTGTTCAGTAATTTCGAAGGGTCCGCTCTGATGGAAGATGTGGTTGCTGCCATCCAGTAGCGCGAAGCTTTCGATGCTGTCAATTCCGGGGCTGATCGAACCGAGCAACCGGCTGAGCAATGCCATCATTTCGAGTTCAACACCATAACGTTGGATACTATTTGCGGGCTGATACCAACCGATCAGGTGCAGTTGATCATCAGCATACCAACTCCGCCATCCGCTCTGGCCAGGGACGTTGTTTGTAGCAGGTGCTGCGGCCGTCTCATTGGAGACCAGTGCTTTATTGGCAAGCTGGCGCAGCTCTTTGCGTTCACTGAGCACTGAGTCGGCCGCCATTGTGCTTGCGGCTGATGGTTGCGGTGCTACTGCCTGGTCTGCAACTGGCTGCTGCCAATCGAGTTCACCCGAGAAGAGCGGCAGGTAGCGACGGATGAAGATCTTCTCTTCATCGCTGGCGGGCATCTCAGGGTAGGGGTAGGATAGCCCGCTACCTGGCTGCCAGATAAAGACGTTGCGAACCAGCGGATTCTCCTGTCGCCAATCCCCGAGTAATTGTGGCAGATCACCACCTTCAAAAGTGACCAACCGTTGCATCAGGCCATCTTCGACTTCAGCAATCGCCAGTTCGATGTTGTCTGCAACCGTCGCCAGTCGCGCGGCCGCCGTCTGAATTTCGCGCTGAGCGAAGCGTTCACTCTCGCTTTTCAGCAACTGCCAGGCTCCGACCCCAAGCAGCAGGGTCGGAACCAGTAGCAGTATCCATGCGGCAATGATCAGTTTTGGCCTGTTCATCTTGTCAGTTATCCAGATCTTGCTAGCATAATCACTTTTAGTTTTTTTGCTGTTTGCGCACCTTATAGCTTTCCGAGCGCAACTCTTTTTTTCGAGGACTGGGAATACTCGGCGCAGCGAATTCTACCGCATCTTCTTCAAGTGCTTTAGCTTCTTCGGCCAGATCGCTGAAGCCGAGGGATGCGCTGCGGGCTTTGAGCTTGCCACTGATTTGGCGTAGTTCACGCACCGCCTCGTCTTTGCGCCCGGCGTTGTACAGATCAAGCGCCCGGTCGCGGGCGGCAGCCATCTCGTTCTCAACCACAGCTTTCTGGACTGGGCGGCTGGCCGATTGCTGAACCTCTTCTTGACGTTGCGAGAAGCTGACGCTGGCCAGGCGCAGGGTTTTCTCTGTTTTATTGGTCAAAGCATTTTCGTAGCGACAGTTGACGCGAACTATCTCACGGTTTTGTCCGGCCTGCCCTGGTTCAATAAGCACCTCGATTAAAGCATATTTCTGTTGTCCACCGTAGAGTTGATTCATCTGCAGTTGTACGCGGTTGCCGCGGATGGTCCCTTCTCGTCCAATGATACGCAGGGGGCGGACGCCAGGAAGGCAGTCGATTTCGATACGAATCTTGCTGGCGGCAATACTCAGGACATCGCCCAGTTCGGCCGCAAAAATACGTGGAAGGTCACGGCTCGACTCGACAAAGTAATGGTTGCCGTCACTGCGACTCGCCAACTGAGTCATCAGGTCTTCGTTGAAGTCGGTGCCGATCCCGATGGTGGTGACTGAGATTCCTTCCTTGAGGAGGGCAGCGCCAAGGCGCCCGAGATCGGAAGCCGAGCTTGGCCCGACATTAGCCAGACCGTCTGAAAGCAGGATCATGCGCTGGATATAGTTTTCATTCTGATGCTTGCGTACTTCTGCGGCACCTTGACTGACAGCACCGAAGAGCGCGGTGTTGCCGCCGGCCGAAATACTGCGGATGCGTGCTTCAATCCATTTGCTGTTTGCGGCGCTCTGCGGCGGAACCAGAGTTGTGACATTGTGATCGTAGGTCACCAGTGAAAAAAGATCACGTTCACTGAGTCGATGCATAGCGGCAATTGCAGCTTCTTTGGCTTTTGCAAGCTTGTGACCAGTCATCGATCCAGAGCGGTCGAGAATCAGGACCAGGTTGACTGGTGGGCGCAGGCTGCTGTCGGTGATTTGTGGCACATCGAGCAGCACTTTGATGATTGTTTTCTCGGATTGCCCGGCTGGCAGGACCGTACGATCAAGGGCGAGGTTGAGGTTGAGAAGGGGGCTGGCCAGAGCCGGAGAAGCCAGGGCGAGTAGCAGTAGTGAAAGCAGAACTTTCAGCATCGGTTTCATGTTGCTCTCCTTTAGGGCAAGTTGTGGGCCTAGCAGTTCTTGCCGGGCTTCGATGCTGCAAGTAGATACTGTTGTGCCGTAAAGGTTGTCAGGGGGGTGTCAAAGGATTGTAAAAATGTTGTTACGGCCGGGAGCCGCCTTTCAGTATCTGCGAACGTGCGCCCGGCCTGCTTTGATCATCTTAGCAGTGGCCGGAACTTAAATTTTTGTCCGCCAATTGAGGCCTCGTACATCAGCCCCCCCTTGGTATGGACAAAGATAGCAGTTCCGTTGATGTATTCTCCAGCGAGCTGTTTTCCTGTCTGTGGGCCTGCGCTGACACCGGCAGAGGCACCACCGGTCCCGGCAGAGGCCTGAGCTCCGGCAGTGATGGCAACGGCTGATGCGGAAGCCTCCAGCTCAAATGCACCATTTGTGAATCTGTCATAGGCGCGTTTATTCTGAAAGAAGATAATCTCGCTGAAAGCCTGCCCGCCAAGCTGGAAGCCAAGCGTCAGTTTTATGAGTGAAGCAGTTCCGGTAATTTTCCCCTTGCGGTAGACCTGCCCCTTACCGTAGGCGCCACCGATGCCGATTCCACCTTTGCCGACAGTTGGAAAAAAAGCATATCCGTAGGAATCTTTAAAGAATGGTGCTGACACCTCAGAGTCGTGAAAAGGTTTGAGGTCAGTGCCCACTGCCTGAGAAAATGTGGATGAGAAGGGGAGCAGGCAGAATGAGATAATAAATAAATTCAATAATTTTTTCATCGTCAATCCTTTTAGTAAAATAACGGTAACTAAAGTGTGGGGATCATTATAACACTCAGTTGTTGAGAGTTTCGACTCTATAAATGGGTTGGGTTGTAACAAGGATTGGTGCTGTGAAAATTTGTCCTTGCAATCGGGCAGTTAGATCCATATACTGCCAAATTCGTTTAAATTCGACCGTGCCCTTTTTAGGGTGATTAATGACCATCTATCTTGTCCCGCCGATGAGGGTTTTATGAGTCTTCAGGATCAACTTAGCAGCGATATGAAAGACGCAATGCGGGCCAAAGATGCCCTGCGTTTGTCGACTATAAGGCAGCTTCGTAGTGCTATAAAAAATAAGGAAATAGAGCTCGGCAAAAGCCTCGATGATGAATTTATAATCGGAGTCATTACGACACAAGGTAAGCAGCGGCGCGAGGCTGCCCAGATGTATCGCGAAAATGATCGACTTGAGCTGGCGGAAAAAGAGGAGGCAGAACTTGAAGTTTTGCTCGCATACTTGCCCGCCCAGTTAGGTGAAGATGAACTCCGTACAATCATTGCTGCCGCGATCGCCGAGACAGGTGCGACCTCGCCAAGAGACATGGGTAAGGTTATGGGGCCAGTCATGGCCAAAACTCGTGGTTGTGCTGATGGCAAACTTGTGAATCAGCTGGTCAAGGAATTGCTAGCCGGATAAACGGATCGGACTTTGCTGACACTGTGATAACGGTACGTTGCCTATTCATGGCCAGATGAAATCCCCAATAGTTCCGACTAATGGGCCGCATAATTTTCTAAGGATCGTTTCAATTCGTCTGTTTCAAGGAGTCCTTAAATCTTTCTGACCCTGATGGTGGAGTAAGTTGTGGGCCTGGTTGATATCCTGATATTGGTGATTCTTGGCATCTTCCTGCTTAAGGGGGTGCTACGTGGTCTGTTGCGTGAAATTTGTAGTTTGTTGGGGCTTGTCGCTGGCGGGTTGCTCGCTTTTTATCTTCATGTCCCCTTGTCGCAATGGTTTGTCGAAATGTTTAACTGGCCGTCTCAACTCTGTGTGACGATCAGCTTTTTGTTGGTGTTCTTGTTGACCGTACTGGTTTTTGGATCATTGGGATACCTGCTGAACCGTTTTGCAACCCTGACGTTAATGACTGGTTTGAATCGTATCCTTGGTGCGATTTTCGGTCTGGCTCAGGCTGTTGTTTTGTTGTCACTGATCCTTTTCGCCTTGAGTTCTGCTGAACTGCCGGGCGATTTCAATCAGCAGATCAGACAAGCTGAGTTGGCATCGCCATTCAGTCGTTTGGGAGAAACAATATTTTCCAGCAGCAAGGAACTGGCGCTGAATTGAGAGGATGATGGAGATCTCCACCAGTACTCTTACCCGTCTTGAGTTTGACGCGGTCCGCCGTTTGCTGGCAGCGCGAGCAGAGTCACTGCCCGGTCGTCTTTTGGCCGAGCAGTTGATGCCTTTGGTTGGGCAAGAGGCCGTTACTTTGGCCCTTGAAGAAGTTGTAGAAGCGCAGCTGCTGTTGTCTGAGGGGAGACCGCCGCTTGCCGACAATCAGGTCCTGAAGGCGATTCTGGAACGTTCAGCGACTTCAGGAAGTTTGCTCTCCGCAGAACAGTTGCAAGATGTCAGCACGGCTGTCGGCGTCGCGGGGCGTTGTCGCCGCTGGGCCGATCCGCTGCATGGGCAGAGTCGGTTGGCGACTCTTTGTGCAAAGTTGACACCGTTGAGTGTTCTGCTGCGTCGCCTGCAGGAATCGATCGGGTCGCGTGGAGAACTGCTGGACAGTGCCTCCTTTGAACTGGGGGATATCCGCCGTGAGCTGCGACAGTTGCGCGGTCGGATCAAGCAGCAGCTTGAAAAATTGCTCGCAGCAAGTGATAGCTCCGGATGCTTTCAGGAGCATCTGATCACGGTGCGTAACGGGCGATATGTCGTGCCACTCAAGACTGACTACCGTGGTCAAATCAAGGGGCTGGTTCACGACGAATCGGCCAGCGGGCAGACGTTATACCTTGAGCCGGAATTAGTGCTGGCAGGGAATAGCCGTCTTCAGCAACTCCTGCAGGAAGAGAAGCGGGAAGAACGCCGAATTCTCCTGCAGTTGACAGACCTTGTTCGTCAACACCGCACCGAACTGGCGCAAAATGAAGCGTTATTAGCGCGTCTCGACATGCGTTTCGCTGCCGCTTGTCTTGCTCGGGAATATGACGGTCGCGTGCCGCAACTGGTCAATGACCCGTTGATAGAGCTGCGGTCGGCTCGACATCCCTTGCTGATGGTTGATGACGGGACTGAGATAAAACCTTCGCGGGCAATTCCGACCGACCTGTGTCTGTTGCCGCCGACACGAACCTTGGTGATCAGCGGCCCCAATACCGGTGGCAAATCGGTTGCACTGAAAAGTTTCGGCTTGTTGCTGTTGATGGTACAGGCAGGTCTGCCGATCCCTTGCGCAGAGGGGAGTCGGCTTTGTCTGTTTGAGACGTTATTCGTCGATATTGGCGATCAGCAGAGTATCTCTGAGCAGCTTTCAACCTTCTCTGGACATTTGAGTCGTCTGAAGCAAATTCTTGAACAGGCTGACGAAAATTCATTGGTTCTGCTCGATGAGGCAGGAACGGGAACTGACCCGGCAGAGGGCGCCGCGCTGGTGATCGCCGCCTTGGAGATGCTCCAGCAGGCAGGAGCTCATACAGTACTGACGACCCATCTCGGGCAACTTAAGGCCTGGGCTGCTGAGACTGACGGGGTTGAAAACGCGGCGGTTGAGATCGATGCCGAGACACTTTTGCCGTTGTACCGTCTGAACTACGGAATACCTGGTGCCAGCAGCGCGATGGCGACCGCTAGTCGACTTGACATGCCTGCGCAGTTGTTAAACAGGGCACAGCAGTTGCTCGGTGAGCAACCGCAGGAGGGGAACGAGCTCTTGCTCAGTCTCAATCGGCGCCAGCAGGAACTTGATGTTCTTCGGCAACAGGTTGAGCTGGAACGTGAGGCTGCCAGACGCCTCTGGCAGATGCGTCGTGAGCAGCTGCGAAAGTTGCAAGAACAAAAGGCACAGATTCACGCTCAGGCCGTTCAAGCGGCCGAAGGTCTGATCGCTGATACGACCCGCCAACTGCGTAGTTTACGGCGCAATGCCGATGTTGGTATCGGTACTGGTGCCAAGGGACAGGTTGCACTTGCTGCGCAGGTCGATGAGGTACGCCAGAAGCTTCAGCCCTTTCGTGTTCAGGGCCGGGTAAAGCGTAGCACTGGGCAGTCACTTGAGGTGGGAGAGTTTGTCAGGGTTCTTCCTCTTGGCGTAACAGCTGAGGTGGTCCGGATCCAGGCGAAAGAGGCTGAGTTGCAGATTGGTGGCAAGCGAATGCGGCAGCCGTTGCTGCAGCTTGAATCTTTTTCGCCACGACGTTTTGTTGAGCGCGACAAAAATAAAGTGACACAGGTCAGTCAACCGGCTGCGCCGAAGGATCAGGCGATGCGCCTGGTGCTGGTTGGGAAACGGGTAGACGCTGCACTGCAAACTCTGGAACGTTTTCTCGACGATGCTTTGCTTGCCAGTCTGTCGCAGATAGAGATTGTTCATGGAAGTGGTACCGGAGCGCTGCGTAAAGCAGTACGTGAGTATCTGGCTGGGCAGCGTTGCGTGACTGCTTTTTATGCTGCGGCAGCGGAGCATGGGGGAGAGAAAATCACCGTCGCCGAATTGGGTAACTGATGATAGGGAGTATTCCGGACGAAAAGATTCAGCAGATGCGCGACGGGTTCGATATTTTCGAACTGGTCTCGCGTTATGTACCGCTGAAGCGCTCTGGTGCGAACCATGTTGGTCTTTGTCCTTTTCATGCCGAAAAATCGCCTTCGTTCAGTGTTAATACGGGACGACAAATTTTCAAATGCTTTGGCTGCGGTGTCGGAGGGGATGTTTTTGAGTTTCTGATGCGTATCGAAGGGCTCAACTTTCCCGAGGCCGCGCAACGCATCGCCGGCGAAATGGGGATCGATATCGAAGAGCGGAAACTCTCTGCTGAAGAAGATCGCCGTCGTCAAGAACGAGAAAAGCTGCAACGGGTTAATGCCATTGCCGCAGAATTTTTTCATCGCCAGTTGCTCGATTCTCCGGAGGCTGAATGCTGTCGGCAGTATCTGAACAAGCGGGGATACGGGCGAACAAGTGCAGCAGAATATCAGCTTGGCTATGCCCCTGACAGTTGGGATGCGCTGACTAGCCATCTGCGTCAGCAGGGAGTTGATTTGGCTGAGGCTCGCACACTGGGTTTGATTCGCAGTCGTGACAAAGGTGATGGCGATTATGATCTGTTCCGCGGCAGATTG
>JAJRQB010000109.1 GCA_024280485.1 Deltaproteobacteria bacterium | reverse complement strand
TGCTGCATGGTCTGAAGGCGTTTGACATTCATGATGATTTTCATCCTTTCATCATGAACGTTTCCAGGTCCTGTTGTTCAGACTCATCTCATGTTAGAAACACGAGGGGCGCTTCAGACTCATTTCATGTTGGAAGAGGCTGGCGTTTGCCTGAACCATCGCTTTCTGCTATTATATGCGCCTTGTAATGACCTATGCGCTAGCTCCTGAAAAACATTATAACTACTAAAAAAAACAGGTTTATTTGATGTCTGCAGCAACTCCAGTAATGCGTCAGTTTCTCGAAATTAAATCACATTATCAAGATGCGATCCTTTTTTTTCGGCTCGGCGATTTTTACGAAATGTTCATGGATGATGCGGTTACCGCTTCTAGGGTGCTCGGTATCACCTTGACCTCACGTAATAAAGGGGACAAAGACGCCATCCCTCTTTGCGGAATCCCCTATCATAGCAGTCAGGGCTATATCGCAAAATTGGTCAGCAACGGCTATAAGGTAGCGATCTGCGAGCAAGTCGAAGATCCAAAGACTTCTAAGGGAATCGTTAAGCGTGAGGTGGTCAAGGTCGTGACCCCCGGACTGGTGACTGATACCGATACCCTTGAACCAAAAGAGAACAACTATCTGCTCGCACTGGTCGGTGACCCTGAGGCAGGCTATGGCCTTGCCCATATCGATATTACTACCGGTGAGTTTCGTGTCACTCATCTTGACAACATGGAGAAGGTCGCCAGTGAGCTCGCATCTTTACAGCCTCGCGAAATCCTGCTGCCGGTCGAAATCGAAGGTGATAACCTGCAGCAGATCTTTCTGCGCTACCTAGACGGCATGATGGTCAATCGTCTAAACGATTGGGAATTTGAGTCTGATCGCGCAATCGAGACTCTTTGTAGCTTCTTTAACTGCACCAGCCTGCAAGCCTTCGGCTGCCAGGATCTGCCGCAGTCGATTCGTGCGGCCGGTGGTCTGCTCTCGTACCTGCAGCGTACGCAGATGGATGATCTGCGCCATATTCGTAGTCTTAATACTTATCATACCCGCGACCATATGGTCCTCGACGAGTCGACCCGCCGCAATCTGGAGCTAACCGCGACCCTGCAGGGAGGGCGCAAGAAGGGTTCACTGCTCGGCGTTCTCGATCGGACCCTTACGGCGATGGGCGGTCGACTCTTGCGTCAATGGATTCATTATCCGTTGATCGATAAAGAGCAGATTATTCGACGTCAAGATGCCTTGCAGGAACTGCTTGACGATTCAATCGGCAGAATCGATCTTGGTGCCGTGCTCGATGGTGTTTATGATCTTGAGCGACTGAACGGCAAAATATCCATGGCGAGTGCCAATGCCAAAGATATTGTTGCTTTGCGCGATTCTCTTCAACGTCTGCCGCAGATTGATGATCTGTTGCAGGATCGTAAGTCAGATCTATTACAATCACTGCGTAACAACATCGATCTTTTACCAGAGCTTGTTGATGAAATCAGTCGTGGCATCGTCGATAACCCACCTTTTGTTTTACGTGATGGAGGCATTATCAGAGACGGCTACAACGCCGAACTCGATGAACTGCGCTCTATCAGTCGTGAAGGGAAGGGTTGGATCGCCCGCCTTGAACAACAGGAGAAAGAACGCACCGGTATCAGCGCGATGAAGGTCAAGTACAACCGGGTCTTCGGATATTTTCTTGAGGTCCCACGCCGTTTCTCTGATCAGATGCCCGAGGATTACCAACGTAAACAGACCCTGGCCAATGTTGAGCGTTTTATTACGCCGGCTCTCAAAGAATATGAATCCAAGGTCCTTGGTGCCGAAGAGCGGATGGCCGAGCTGGAATATTATCTTTTTCAGCAAATCCGTAAGTCGACGGCTGAGCAGGGTGCACAGATTCAGCAAACCGCAGATGCGTTGGCTCAACTCGATGCCCTGCTCTCCCTTACCGATCTGGCCCATGACCGTCAGTATGTGCGTCCCCAGATCGATGATTCAGACCTGTTGTTGATCGAAGGTGGGCGCCATCCGGTTGTAGAGCAGATGATCCTGCAGGAACCATTTGTACCCAATGACGTTTGTCTCGACTTGCATGAGAACCAGTTGTTGATTATCACCGGTCCGAATATGGCGGGTAAATCGACATTTATGCGCCAGGTTGCGCTGATCACCTTGATGGCACAAATGGGTGGCTTTGTGCCTGCGGATAAAGCGCGAATCGGCGTGGTCGACCGCATCTTTACTCGTGTCGGAGCCAGTGATAATCTGGCGAAAGGTGAGTCGACCTTTATGGTCGAAATGAATGAAACTGCAAATATTTTGCGACATGCCACCAGTAAGAGTCTGATTATTCTTGATGAAATTGGGCGCGGCACATCGACTTTCGATGGAGTCAGTATCGCCTGGTCGGTAGCTGAATACTTGCATGACAATGAAGAAGTCGCGGCAAAGACGCTATTTGCGACCCATTATCACGAGCTGACCGATCTTTGTCTGACGCGCAACCGGATTAAAAATTTCAATGTTGCGGTCAAGGAATGGAACGATCAAATTATCTTTCTACGCAAGATTGTCGCTGGCGGCGCCAGCCGTTCTTATGGAATTCAAGTTGGTCGTTTAGCAGGACTGCCACAACCGGTGATTGTGCGGGCCAAAGAGATTCTACATAATCTTGAAGCAGGAGAATTTACGAGCGGACAGCAGCCGCGGATCGGCCGCGGCAAGGGACAGCCCGCAACAAAGGCTAGTGACCAGCTGGCACTTTTTGCAACTGACGATGACCCCGTAAGGGATCGACTCAGCACTCTGGATATCAGTAGAACCACCCCTCTTGAAGCCTTGGGTCTGCTGGATGAATTGAAGAAACTGCTTTGAAGACTATGCGAAACAAGATTGTTCTTTTGGCTATTTTGATGTTTCTCGGTGCGACAACTCTGTGTATTGGTGCCGGAAAACTGGATTACCAGAAGATACGTGAAAGTTATATTTCACTTATAGGCTCAGCACAGGCTCAGCGACAGCGGCATAACTGGCTTAAGGTTATTTCCAAACTGGAAGCCTTTGTCGCAGCGCCTGAAGATGAATCACGACAAGATGATGCCATGTTCCTGCTTGGACGGTCCTGGCACGGACTCTCTCTCGCCTCTGGTCGTCGTAGTGATGCCCGCAAGGCGATCGGTGTCTATGAAGATCTTGCGAATCGATTTCCAGACAGCAATCTTTCAGATGACGCCTTGATATTTGCCGCAGAAATCTCTTCTGAAATTTTTTCGAACCAAACTGATGCATACAAGTATTATCTTCAGATCACAACGGTACTGTCGCCAGGAGACATGCTGGAAGAAGCCCAATCCCGCCTTAAGCATTTGGCGACTGTCGCGCCCAAATTGCCGATTGACGCTGAAATAACGACAACGCAAGCGGTTGGTTCGGTTTCAGCTTTGTCCGCAGTTCGTGTCTGGAGCAGTCCCGAGTATACACGTGTAGTTCTCGATTTGAATCGATCTGTTCAATATGAATCTCATCAACTTAAGGGGAAGGACCCACGCATCTATGTTGATCTTAAAGGGGCAAAGATTTCCAGCGAAATTTCAGGAAAGCAGCAGGTAAAAGACGGGATTGTTTCACGGATTCGGAGTAGTCAGCTTGATCCTTCTCGAGTACGGGTGGTTCTTGATCTGACCCGTGATGGTGATTATCAGGTGTTTGCGCTTGAGAATCCTGATCGCGTTGTCATTGATGTCCGTAAGCCGGGTTCAGGTCCCCAGCAGACTGAAATTAGATCTTTATCTGCATCTGGAAATGATTCAATCGCTGGAATTCTTGATGATGTCTCTGGAAAGTCGCCGCCGATACTTCACGTTCCACAGCACAACACAAATGAAGGCATCAATCTTATCGTTGTTGATGCTGGTCATGGTGGCAGGGACCCAGGGGCGGTAGGTCACAACAAAACACGCGAAAAGGACGTGACCTTGCAAATGGCCAAGAAGTTGGCAGCAGCGTTGCGCAAAGAGTTGAGGTGCAAGGTATTGCTGACGCGCAGCGACGATCGTTTCCTGACGTTACATTCACGGACTGCCTACGCCAATAAGGTTGGTGCTGACCTGTTTATTTCATTACATGCCAATGCCAGTACCAACCGCAAGGCTTATGGCCTCGAAACCTATTATCTGAATCTGTCAAAGAACAATCAGGCCGCTGCCGTTGCCGCACGAGAGAACGGCATCTCCCTTGAGGAGGTCGGTAATCTAGAAGCAATTCTTTTTGACCTTATGGCAAATGCCAAGATTAATGAATCGAGTCGTCTCGCAGCTGAGATTCAGCAGGCTATGATCAAAGGCCTGTCGCTTAAATTTTCACGTATTAAGGACTTAGGGGTTCGACAAGGCCCTTTTCACGTCTTGCTTGGAGCAACAATGCCATCAGTTCTGGTTGAAACTGCCTTTCTCAGTAATGCTCGCGAAGAGAAGCGTTTGAATAGTAGCGATTATCAGAAGAGAGTTGCACAGGCGATTGTGCGAGGGGTTAAAGACTATAGCGCGACCATCAAGCAGGTGGCACGACGATGAGTGAAGTATTTAGACTCAATTTGTCTTGTTTTGATCCGCTAGGTCTGGTTGAAAAAACTGGCAGTTTTGAAGATGCGCGCCCTCAATTGCTCGAGTCCAGTCGCCTCTTTCTTGACCAGCAAACTGAAAATATCTTTCAATTCCATCGTCGCGGTGCCAGTGGCGTTGAGATCACACTGGCTCTAACCCAGCTTTTTGACCACCTCAATCAACAACTCTTCTCTGCCGCGTCATGTCAGGTTGATGAAACATCGAAAAAATATTGTTCGTTACTCGCTTTGGGAGGCTATGGCCGCTGTGAGATGAACCCTCGTTCAGATCTCGATCTGATGTTTTATTACACTGAGGGTGGCAGACAGGCAGCTGAAAAGATCTCCGATCGTATGCTCTACCTGCTCTGGGATTTGAGTTTGGATGTTGGATCTACGGTTCGATCTTCAAGCGATTGTCTCGAACAGGCAGAACTGGACACCACTGTCCGAACTGCAATGCTTGATGCACGTTTTCTGGCCGGGAGTCCCCTGGCTTGGGATGATTTTATGTCCCGCGTTTTCAATCATATTTTGGGCGATGCCGCCCAGCAGTTTATTAAGGCCAAGTTGGAGGAGAATCAGGAACGTCGACGTAAGTATGGATCATCGGTGTATCTGCTTGAGCCAAATATTAAAGAGGGTGAAGGTGGGCTGCGGGACCTCCATGCTGCTCTTTGGGTTGCCCGGATTAAATTTAAAGCGTCATCTCTGCGAGATTTAGTCATTAAAGGGGTGTTGAATGAAGATGAGGCGACAAACTTAGAGAACGCTTACGATTATCTCTGGCAGATCCGCAATGAATTGCATTTTCTTGCGACGCGTAAAAGCGATCAGATTCAGTTCGAGCATCAAAGCAAGATTGCCGAATATCTTGGCTATAAAGATAATAAGCGGGCTCCGGCTGTAGAGCAGTTTATGCAGGCTTACTACACACATGCTGCTTATGTGGAGCATCTTTCTAGCAGTTTGATTATTAAGGCGACTCAGCGGGATGAGGTTAGGTCGGGAGTGCTTGGTTTCTTTGTTCGACGTCACCTTGAAGGTGGATTTACGATCCTGAGGGGTGAAATTCGTGGCGGTTCGGATGAGATGTTTCGTGAGAACCCTGCCCTGATCATGAAGGCTTTTGAGCTGGCTCAGCGACACGATGCTGAATTGAGCGTTCCTCTCAAGCTGCAAATTCGTGACAGCCTGTGCCTGATAAATGATCGTGTGCGCCGCTCCAAAGAGATGAATGAATCTTTTTTGAAGATATTGCGCCATCCCAAAAGAGTCGGTAGTACATTGCGTCAAATGCACCACCTGCATCTGCTCAATCATTTTATACCTGAGTTTAAGCGGATTTTTTGCAAGGTTCAATTTGACCTTTATCACATTTACACGGTGGATATCCATAGTCTCTTTGCAATCGAAGAGACTTGCCGTTTATGGGACGGCGAATATGACGATGAGTACCCGATCCTTGCTCGTCTGGCCAAAGATGTAGCAAAGCGTGAACTGCTGTTACTCGCTGTTCTGTTTCACGATATTGGCAAAGGGGAGGGGAAGGACCATTCAACTCATGGAGCTTCGATGGTTCCGACTATCGCCAGACGGATGGGGTTAAATCGGGAAGACAGCTCACGATTGCAATTTCTGGTTCAGAACCACTTGGCTATGGTTCATGTTTCACAGCGCCGCGACTTGCAAGACAGTCGGACTGTCTCTGACTTTGCAGAGAAGATGCAAGGGATGAGTGAAAATCTGCGGATGCTGTACCTTCTGACATTTGCAGACGTACGCTCAGTGGGTCCCGATGTCTGGAGTGAATGGAAAGGCCAATTACTTCAAGAACTTTACGAAAAAACCTACGATCTACTTGAAAAAGGTGATTTTTTTCATGATAAGCGCTCGGAGAAAGTTCGCAATCGTAAGCGTAAGGTCCGCACCGCACTACTCGAAGATTTCCCAGAATCGCGGGTGAACCGATGTATCTCTAATTTGAGTACGCGCTACCTGCTGAGTTACCATTCAAGCGAGATTGTCAAACATTTGCAGTTGTCTTTAGGCCGCGGCAAGGCGACTTTGGCGCTGGATATTGAGCAGCACTCAGAGCACAATTATACTCAGCTTACCTTGGCAACTCTTGATTCTCCTGGTCTTTTTTCGCAAATTGCCGGGGTTTTGTCGGCACACGCGATTAATATTCTTGGTGCCCAGATCCACACTCGTAAAAATGGGTTGGTATTGGATATTTTGCAAGTCAATAGCGCGACCGGCGAGGCGGTTGAAAATAGTGCGAAATGGAAACGTGTCGAGCTTGATCTTGCTGGTGTCCTTGAAGGGCGTGTATTTGTTGATGTTCTGCTCGCACGCCAGAAAACACCGAGCTTTATGGTTGAGCGTGAGAAGCCTAAACGACCCAATCGGATAGATATCTCCAATGATGTGTCTGATCAATATACGGTCATCGATATTTATGCACATGATCGAATAGGACTACTGCACGATATTACCCGAACATTGACTGACCTTGGTCTTTATATCGCTGTGTCAAAAATCTCGACAAAAGTCGATCAGGCTGCTGACGTGTTCTATGTCCGTGACATCTTTGGACAAAAGATTTGTCTACCTGAAAAGCTGTTGAAAATTGAGGGAGATTTATTGGCCTGCCTGGAAGAAGGCTGAATATCCAATGGTTATGGATCAATACCTCGACAATTTTATGAACTACCTTGTTGTTGAAAAGGGACTCTCCAAAAATACACTTGAGGCCTACGGTCGTGATCTGCGTCGTTATCTGGAGTATTTGGAGGGCGCTGGTCTTGGAGGCGATGACGAGGTTTCGCAAGCTCAGGTGCTTGGCTTTCTCGGTGAACTGAAAACGACTGGTCTCTCTCCGCGGAGTCGCGCGCGAGCGCTGAGCTCAATCCGAGGGTTCCATCATTTTTTATTGTCCGAAAGGTACAGGACTAAAGATCCGACTCTGTTGCTGGAGTCACCACGAATTATGCGCTCGTTGCCGCGCTTGTTGTCGCAACAGGAAGTCGATTCATTACTTGCGACACCGGCCGGGACAGAGCCGTTAGTCATGCGTGATCGGGCTATGCTTGAAGTTCTCTATGCGACGGGCTTGCGAGTTTCTGAACTGGTAGGACTGAAACTGGCAGATATTAACCGGGACATAGGTTGTCTGTCGACGCTGGGGAAAGGGAGCAAGCAGCGTCTTGTGCCCCTCGGCGAGGTTGCAATGACTGCAATGGAGGAGTACCTTGCCGACGGACGAATTTTACTGAATCCAACTGCAGGATGTCAGTATCTCTTTTTAAATCGGCGCGGATATGGTCTGAGTCGCCAGGGATTCTGGAAAATTCTTCGAAATGTTGCGCTTAAATCAGGTATTGGTTGTACCATTTATCCCCATATGCTACGTCACTCCTTTGCAACGCATTTACTTGAAAATGGTGCCGATTTGCGTGCAGTTCAGGTCATGCTGGGACATGCGGATATCTCCACAACTCAAATATATACTCATGTCATTCGTGAACGACTTAAGCAGGTTCATCAGCAATTTCATCCGCGTGGCTGAGTGCGGCGGTAAAACCTATAACGATATGGACAGGTCTTAAATGAAGTATTTGATACTTTTGGGCGATGGTATGGCTGATGAGCCGATCGAGGCTCTAGGCGGCAAGACTCCGCTGCAGTTTGCGCAGACACCAAACATGGACCGTTTGGCCGATAGCGGGGCGCTAGGTTTGGCTGCGACTGTCCCCGACGGGTTCCATCCCGGTAGTGATGTCGCGAACCTTGCAGTGTTTGGTTACAATCCGGCCGAGTGCTATTCAGGTCGTGCGCCGCTTGAAGCTGCAAGCATGGGTGTCGAGCTTGGCCCGGATGACGTGGCTTTTCGTCTGAATCTGGTCTGGTTGGAAGCCCATTTCGGCAAGCTCTATATGGGTGACTTTTCCGCAGGACATATTGGAACCGCCGAAGCGGCAGAACTGATCAAAACCCTGCAGACTGAACTGGGGGATGAGCAATTCAGTTTTCACCCAGGGATCTCCTACCGTCATTTGTTGGTATGGCATGGTGGGAAGGACACACTGCGCTGCGTTCCGCCACATGACATCAGCAGTCAGAGTGTTGAGAATAATCTTCCTGACGGAGATGGCAGTGCCGAGTTGATGGACCTTATGAATTCGGCGCAGATGCTGTTGGCAAACCATCCGGTTAACAACGCACGCCTGGAGCGTGGTGAGGCTCCAGCCAATTCAATCTGGCTGTGGGGGCAGGGTCGGCGTCCAAAGATGGCCACCTATCAGGAACTTTACGGCATCACTGGTGGAGTTATCTCAGCAGTTGATCTGATCCGCGGACTAGGCGTCTGCGCTGGCCTTAAGCTGATTGATGTCCCGGGAGCGACCGGCTACATCGATACCAACTATCTTGGTAAGGGTCAGGCTGCAATCGAACTACTTAAGGACGCAGATTTTGTTTACCTGCATGTTGAGGCCCCGGATGAAGCTGCTCACGGAGGCCTTTTAGATGAAAAAATACAGGCAATTGAGGACTTTGATCGTCTCGTTGTGGGAACAGTGCTCGATGCTGTCGATCAGATCGGCGATTGTCGGATTCTGGTGTTGCCTGATCATCCAACTCCGGTAGAACTTCGTACGCATACTTCAAGGGCGGTTCCTTACATCCTTTTTGATAGTCGTAAGCCGCAAGTTCAGAGGGAAACAGGGTATTCAGAAATGAGTGCTGAGGCGACCGGTGTTCTATCTGCGGGTCACCATTTGTTAAATCAACTTTTGGAACGATAGGTATTTTCCTGGTGGGTACCCGATTGCGCTACTAGAGGGATTTGGTATGGCGGAAGTTCGCTTTGTAAGGCTTGATCGCGAAGAGAAGGCACTGCATCTGTGCCGAATCGCGGACGAGCATTTTCTTTTGGGATCTCGTGTTCTTGTTGTTGTTGGTGACGAAAATCGTGCTGTGACCCTTGATCGTTTTATGTGGGTTTGGGACAAGAAATCCTTTTTGCCCCATTCTCTCGATAATGGCACTGTTGATTGTATGGATGAGCCTGTCGTTATTAGTACGATGGAGCGCAACCCCAGTCAGGCAAAGGTGTTGATTATGGGTACTCCCTGTACTGATGAATTTATTAACCGGTTTGACCTGACATTCGATTTTGCCGAAACTTACAACGAACAACTTGCTGAAGCAGCTCGCACTCGTTTTCGTAGATATCGCAAGCTTGGTTATAGCCCCTCAATGGAATAATCCTCTAACCACCAAGTTAGAGCGAACTCGTGCTACGGCTTCGAAAATTGTTACGCTGGAATCCCTCTCTGGGTTTCCGGGAAAGATAATCTTAATATATGAATGACATGTTTAAGCTGGAAAATATCTGTGTCGTCCTGGTTGAGCCTCAGGGACCACGTAATATTGGTGCAGTTTGCCGGGCGATGAAAAACTTTGGTTTACGTGATTTGAGATTGGTTAATCCACAGACAAACCATCTTGTCCATGGGGCCCGTCAAATGGCGGTTAAGGCGACCGATTTGCTCGAAAATGCAAGAATTTACAGCACCTTGAATGACGCTCTATCTGATTGTGTGACGGCGTTTGGTACGACACGTCGTTTTGGTAAGTATCGTGAGGATATGATGCTACCTGATGCGGCGGCTGAGCTGGCACTTCCTCTCAGTGCTGATGAGCCTGTTGCTCTTGTTTTTGGTAGAGAAGACAGTGGCCTTCTTACCGCAGAGCTTGATCTTTGTCAGCATTTCGTCACGATCCCTACGGACGAGGCTCTGCCATCGATGAATCTCGCCCAGGCTGTAGCTTTGTGTCTTTATGAAATTCGGAGGGCACAAGGGAAGATTCAGATCACGGATAACGGTCGCAAGAGTCTTGCAGGGGTCAAGAATATAGAGGCGATGTACAAGCATATGGAGGATTCGTTGATGAGTTGCGGCTTTTTGAATCCACAGAATCCAGATCACATTATGCGGGCATTTCGTCGTATTTTTGCTCGAGCTGGCCTAGATGATCGTGAAGTGCGTATTTTGCATGGCCTCTGGAGTCAGATTGATATATTGAACGACCAATTAACGGAGTCTCCAGTTGAGTAAATCTCCGATAAGAAGAGTCGAAATTGGTACTGATCTTGTCTTGGAGTTCAGTGATTGTAGCAACCGCTACTTTGGTGATTACCATCGTATATTGATTGAAATCGATGCCCTGGTAGGGACAGCAGATGGCATAGTTCGTTTGCGGTATCAGCGCCCACTAAAAAGGATGGGTGTGTGTGGGGCTGAAACTGCCAGAGAAACAGAAGCTCTGATAGAACAGTTTCTGTCGATTACAAGCCCTTATATGAGAAGGGTAGGGTTTACGCAGAAACTGTTAGCGAGCGTCCAGCGACCTGGCCAGCGGATTTGGAAACGGTTGAGCTGAGAATCCGCATTTGTACGCGGTTTCTTCGGGTTTTCTCTTGCATTTCCTCTTATGCTGTGATAAAACTCCAGCGTTTCCTGCTTGTACCATTTGAAAGTGAGCCCTCGGCTCGCTTTTTTTGTTATTTGGGAGTTTGGTTTGAGTTGTGTAGTTGAAAAGATAGAACAATTACTTTTGCCGGTTGTCGAAGATCTCAACCTGGAGCTGGTTGATATTGAATATCAACGCGAAGAGCGCGGGTGGGTACTTCGTGTTTATCTCGATAGAGATGGCGGAATAAATCTTGACCATTGCGCTGAGGCTAGTCGTGAGTTTAGTACATTGTTAGATGTTGAAAATATCGTCGATACGGTCTATAACCTCGAGGTCTCTTCGCCGGGGCTTGAGAGGCCATTGAAAAAAATAGCTGATTTTGAGCGTTTCTCAGGTCAGCCCGCAAAAATAAAATCTTGTCGTGCATGTGACCCTGATGGACGTGGTCAGAACCGCAAGATTTTCACGGGTGTGCTACGCGGCGTTAGGGATGGTCGGGTTGTGATGTTGCAATCTGACAAAAAAGGTGGTGAGGTTGTTTTTGACCTTAAGGATATAGATAAGGCCAATTTGGTTTTCGAGTTTTGATAAGAGATCTGTTCACTGTTTCGGGCTCGATTTGTCGGGTTGCGGATAAATACAAACGATTAAAGGGGAAAAAGTGATGGTGGGTAACCTGAATCACATCATCGATCAGGTGGTTAAGGACAAGGGCATTGACCGTGGAGTATTGGTCGAGGCGCTCGAGTCGGCTGTCCTGAGTGCCGCCAATAAAAAATATCGCAATACACGCGATCTCGAAGCTCACTTCAATGAAGAGATTGGCGATGTCGAAGTCTTCGAGTTCGTCACCGTGGTTGATGAGGTCGTTGACTCCTACAAAGAGATTGATCTCGCGGAAGCCAAAGAGATGGATCCCGAAGTCGAAATAGGTGATTCTCTCGGTATGATGCTTGAGGCTAGCGGCTTTAGTCGTATCGCTGCGCAGACTGCCAAGCAGGTCATTATCCAAAAGGTGCGTGAGGCCGAGCGTGAAGGTGTCTATAACGAATTCAAAGATCGGATCGGTGAGGTCGTAAATGGTATTGTGCGTCGCTATGAGCGTGGTGACCTGATTGTCGATCTCGGCCGCGCTGAGGCGCTGCTCCCTTCACGTGAGCAGGTGCCTCGTGAGAACTATCGTCAGTCTGACCGTGTGCGGGCATATATCTCTGAGGTCAAAATGTCGACCAAGGGCCCGCAGATAATTCTCTCTCGTATCCATCCGGGCCTGTTGATTTCTCTCTTTAAGTCAGAAGTTCCTGAGGTTGCAGAAGGAATCGTAGAGATAAAAGGCGCGGTTCGTGAGCCAGGAAATCGAGCTAAGATCGCTGTAGTTTCTCACGATGTCGATGTCGATCCGGTTGGTGCCTGTGTCGGTATGCGTGGCTCACGCGTTCAGAATGTGGTCACCGAACTGCGTGGTGAGCGGATCGATATTATCCCATGGAGCCCAGATACCGCACGCTTTGCCTGTGCGGCACTAGCTCCGGCTGAGGTTTCACGTGTCTATATTGATGAGGACGGTGAGTCCCTTGAGGTGATTGTTCCTGACGATCAACTGTCTCTGGCGATTGGCAAGAAGGGGCAGAATGTCCGCCTTGCTGCTATGCTGATCGGTTGGAGGATCGACATCAAGAGCGAGACCCGCGCCCAAGAAGAAGAGCAGGAAGAGACTGGTCCCGATTTAACTGAAGCTGAGACAGTTGATGTTGAAGTCGTCGATGAGACCTCTACTGATACTGAGGAAGTCATCGCAGAAAACCCTGTCGTTGATTCTGTAGAGCAGGATGAGGATCAGGGTTGAGCAAACGCTGTAGAGAACCGGAGAGAACTTGTGTTGGCTGCCGCGTGTCGCAGCCGCAAGCAAGTTTGGTGAGATTTGTTCTCTCGCCGCAGCAGCAACTGCTGGTCGATTACAGACAAAAGTTGCCCGGACGTGGCGTTTATACTTGTTGTGATCTCGATTGTATTGTCAGGGCTGTAGAGCGCAAGCAGTTGCAGCGTGGCTTGAAAATAGAGCAACTTCAGGTTGATGTCGATCAAGTGGTTAATATGATTACTAAAATATTGTTGCAGCGAATAGAAAATTTATTCGGCATGGCACGAAAATCAGGTCAGGCTGTTTCTGGAAGCTCAGCAATTTTGAATAGTTTGAAAAGGAACGATAGTCTAGCTTTCGTTCTGCTAAGTGATGATGTCTCTACTGGGATCGCAAGTAAGGTCTTGACGGCAGCTGAAAGTCAGCGTGTTGAGGTCTTCCAGATGTTCAGTAAGGGCAGAATTGGTGAGATTTTGGGGAAGGGTGAGCGCAGCGTTGCTGCTTTGCAGGCTGGGAAACTGGCAAATGCGATAAAGCTCGAAGTGCAACGTTACAAGCGGATGTCAAGGGAGATTTGATGGGTACCAAACGGGTATACGAACTGGCTAAGGAAATGGGCCTCGAAAATAAGGAACTGCTGACCAAGTTGGATGAGGCCGGGATTGAGGTGTCATCTCACTCAAGCTCTCTGACTGCCGAGGATCTTTCAGCGTTTCAGAACTCAATGGCTCCGACTTCTGAGAAAGTTGAGGAGAAAATTGAGGAGAGCCTGATCAAGCCGGGAATCATCCGTCGGCGTCGCACAGTTGTGAGTAAGCCAGAGCCAGAGCCGATCCCTGAGCCTGAAGTGGTGCCGGTCGATGCACCAGTTGAGATCGTTGCAGAGGTTGTTGTGAGTGAGCCTGAGATTTCACAGGTTGAGCTTGCTGACGCTGAACCCGCTGTTGTAGAGCCCGTTATCGCAGAATCTGCAGTTGTTGATCCTAAGAAATCTGCAGAGGTTGCAGAAGACCAGCCTGTTGTTAAGGTTGCCGACGCGGAGCAAGTTGTACCTTCTGAGGTGGTGACAGAAGCTCCTGCTGCAGTAGCTGCCGCTAAAGTAATAGATCAACCTGTTGAGGTGAGCGCCAATCGTGCCAAAATCCTTGGAAGAGTAGAGCTTCCTAAACCCAAACCACCCGCACAGCGTCGTCCTGCTGCTGGCCAAAGACCAGCTCCCGGTCAGAGACCAGCTCCCGGTCAGAGACCAGCTCCCGGTCAGAGACCAGCTCCTGGTCAGAGACCAGCTCCTGGTCAGAGACCAGCTCCCGGTCAGAGACCAGCTCCTGGTCAGAGACCTGCACGTGGTCAGAGACCTGGTGCTCCAGGGGTTGGCATGCCACCAACGGTTGCACCTCCTTCAGAAAAAGAGGATACCCGTAAAAAGGGCAAGAAAAAGTCGCGGCGTAACGATGAGGGTCCTTCTGATGGACGTGTTTCACGTCGCGGCAGAAAAGTAGAGATTTTTGAGCCTGCTCGTATGGGACAGCGCCGCAAAATGAAGAAGGGCGATAAATCTCTTCGTAAGACCGAGATTACAATGAGTAAGGCAATCAAGCGTGTTATTCGTATTACGGATTCAATTACCGTTGGTGAATTGGCCAAACGGATGGGTATCAAGGCTAAGGAGATCATTTCAGAATTGATGCGTCAGGGTTCCATGGTGTCAATTAATCATCCTCTTGATTTTGAAACTGCGGCACTGATTGCGACTGAATTCAAATATGAAGTTGAGAACGTGGCCTTCGATGAAGATACCGTTCTAGCCGCATCTTCTGGTGAGAAAATAACTGAGGAGGTGGATGATAACTTACAGCCTCGGCCTCCTGTTGTTACAATCATGGGTCACGTTGATCATGGTAAGACAAGTGTGCTCGATGCTATCTGTAAGGCGAATGTTACCGAGGGTGAGGCCGGTGGTATTACCCAGCATATCGGTGCCTATGACGTCGATTTGGACGGTCGCAAGATCACTTTCCTCGACACTCCGGGACACGAAGCATTTACTGCCATGCGTGCTCGTGGTGCAGGTGTAACTGATATCGTTATTCTCGTCGTCGCTGCAGATGATGGCGTGATGCCGCAAACTAAAGAGGCTATCAACCACTCCAAGGCTGCAGGCGTTCCAATCATTGTTGCTATTAATAAGGTCGATAAGCCGGAAGCCAATCCGGATCGCGTTAAGCAGGAATTGACTGAGTATGAACTGGTCCCGGAAGATTGGGGTGGTGATACCATTTTCGTCGAAGTTTCAGCGAAAGCCCAGACGAACCTCGATACTCTGCTTGAGATGATATTGCTCCAGGCAGAGGTTCTTGAGCTTAAAGCTAATCCTGACATGAACGCTCGTGGATCTGTCGTTGAGGCGCGTTTGGACAAGGGCCGCGGCGCAGTTACTACTGTATTGGTTCAAGGCGGAACCCTTAAGGTCGGTGACCATATTGTTGCCGGTAAGCAGTACGGTCGCGTTCGCTCTATGGCAAATGCTGCTGGCAGGGTGGTCAAGGAAGCCGGACCCGCCTTCCCGGTTGAGGTTACTGGACTCGATGGTGTGCCCGATGCTGGTGATCTGTTTCACGCAGTGGATAGCGAGAAGACGGCACGTGAGGTTTCGAATCATCGTCAGCAGAAGCTGCGCGAGATTGCGCTTTCTAAGACGAGCAAGGTCTCTCTCGAGCAGCTTTTCGCTAAGATGGAAGAGGGGACTGTTGAGGAGCTGTCAGTTATTGTTAAGGCTGATGTTCAAGGTTCTGTCGAAGCTGTCCGTGAAACACTGGAAAAGCTTTCGACCGATAATTGTCGACTCAACGTTATCCATACTGGTGTTGGCGGAGTGACTGAGTCGGATGTCACTCTGGCAACCGCTTCGAATGCGATCGTCCTGGGCTTCAACGTTCGCCCGGAAGTCAAAGCTAAGGCTCTCGCTGAGAG
Source organism: Deltaproteobacteria bacterium (assembly GCA_024280485.1). Taxonomy (GTDB): domain Bacteria; phylum Desulfobacterota; class Desulfuromonadia; order Desulfuromonadales; family Geopsychrobacteraceae; genus Geopsychrobacter. The sequence goes on along the minus strand of JAJRQB010000109.1, from coordinate 2,858 downwards.
AGAGAAGGTTGATATCCGCCTTTATACTGTTATTTATGACGCTGTGAACGATGTTCGTAATGCGATGGAGGGCCTGCTGGCTCCGACCCTGCGCGAAAAAGAGCTCGGTCGGGTCGAAGTCCGTGATACCTTCCATGTTTCACGGATTGGTACCATTGCTGGTTGCTACGTCACTGATGGTAAGATTCTGCGCAATGCCAAGACCCGTCTGGTCCGTGATAGTGTGATCGTTTGGGAAGGGAAGCTTAATTCCCTTAAGCGCTTCAAGGACGACGCTAAAGAAGTTGCATCGGGTTATGAGTGCGGTATCGGGCTTGAGAACTTTAACGACATCAAAGTCGGCGATATTATCGAAGTCTTTGAGATAGAAGAGGTCAAGACCAGCCTTTAAGGTTGGCCTTGACACAGCGACAGGATGAATAGTTGAGTAGTTTCCGCCCAGAACGTGTTGCTGGCCAGATGCACAAGGTGATTTCCGAGCTGTTGTTAAGTGGTGAAATCAAAGATCCTCGTGTGGCTTTGATCACACTGACTGAGGTCAGCGTGACGCGTGATTTGAGTATGGCACGCATCTTTTATACCTGCCTTGGAGATGAAAAGCAGAGGCAGGAGGCTGCTGAAGGTCTTACCAAGGTTGCACCTTTTGTTCGTCGTCTGTTGGGCAAGGAGATGCGTCTACGGCACATGCCTGAACTGCGTTTTGAATACGATGTTTCTTCAGATACGGGACGTCGAATCGAAGAGCTCTTGCGTGGGACAGCCAGTGATGACCAGCATGATAACTGAAATTGCTCAGCAGATTAAGACTGCACAGCGATTTCTGGTCTGTGCCCATGCCAGCCCTGATGGCGATGCCATTGGTTCGACTCTCGGACTTATGCTCGGACTCGAAAAACTGGGAAAGGATGTCGTCGCTTATAATGCTGATGGTGTACCGGATACCTTTCGTTTTTTACCCGGTGCTGCTCGACTCATAACTGATCTTTCAGGACAGCCGGATTTCGACGTTGTTTTTGTGCTGGATGCTGGAGATTTAAGTAGAACCGTTGACCTAGTTGCTGAAAGAGCCCCCTTACTGATTAACATCGATCACCATCCAGGCTCCAAGTTTGGTGATCTATGTTTTCTCGATACTTCAGCCGCAGCGACTGCAATCCTGATCCTTCGGGTCCTAAAGGCTTGTGGCCTTGCGTTAGATCATGATATTGCCCTGTCACTTTACACAGGGCTCCTTTCAGATACTGGTTCGTTTCGTTACGCTAATTCAAACCCTGAAGCCTTTGCTGTAGGTGGAGAGTTGGTTGCTCTTGGTATTGACCCATGGGCTGTTGCCAGTGCGCTCTATGAAAGCCAACCCCCTGAGCGGATGCGACTCCTTTCGCAGGTTTTGACAACCCTTCATATTTCTGAGAGCGGAAAATATGCATCTGTCGCGATGTCATTGGAAATGTTAAGTAATTCAGGTGCGTTAGCTGAGCACACCGACGGATTCGTTAATTATCCACGTGCTATTTCCGGTGTAGAGGTTGCGGTCTTCTTTCGTCAGATAAATTCTGAAACTGTGAAAATCGGATTTAGATCCCGTGGCAACATTGACGTGGGTCGTCTGGCAAATCAGCTTGGTGGAGGCGGTCACAAGAACGCTGCTGGTGGCGAGATGTCTGGTTCGCTTGAAGCGGTAATCCCTCAGGTTCATACCCTGCTTGAAAAACTTCTAAACTGATAAAATGCACGGACTTTTATTGATCGATAAGCCCTCGGGGCTATCTTCGCATGATGTTGTACGTCAGATTCGCCGCCTGTTCAAAACCCGCAAAGTTGGGCATGCTGGCACTCTTGACCCTCTGGCGACAGGTGTTCTGCCCATTGCAGTCGGTGAAGGAACCAAACTTTTGCAGTTCCTGCTCGCTGAGAAGAAGTCTTATCGGGCAACGATGCGCCTGGGCACAACGACAGATACTCTGGATTCAGAGGGCTCAGAGCTTACACAAATCGATATCCCTGACGATGTGTTGACACTTTTGCCGTCGGTGTTGAGGAATTTTACGGGTGAAATAGAACAAATTCCGCCAATGTACTCGGCCTTAAAGCGCAACGGAGTTCCGCTTTATAAGCTTGCGCGAGCTGGACAGATCGTAGAACGTGAGCCCCGATCTGTTACGATTGATCGGCTTGAGTTGCTCGATACGCAACTGCCCGACGTGACAATTGAAGTTGAATGCACTAAGGGAACCTATATTCGCACTCTTTGCGCAGATATAGGCGATGCGCTTGGCTGTGGGGCTCACGTTGTTGCTCTACGTCGACTGAGTACGGGCCAGTATCCGATTGAACACTGTTTGCCGCTCGATCAACTAGGTGAACTGTGCGATGTCGTCCAAAGTTCAGCTTTTATGACGGTAGATGAGGCTCTTTCTGATTACCCGGCAGCTGAACTTGTCGAGGATGCAGCCAAACGGTTAAAAAATGGCGTCCCTCCACTGACTTCTGAATTGACAGCTCAACTTGCGGCACTACCGGGTGATCTTGTTCGTTTGGTTTATGCCGGTCGATTACTCGCAATGGCCCGCTACGCGCCCGAGCAACAAGATGAGAAAAAGGGCGATTTTGACTTGATGCGAGTCTTTAATTGTCATGCTGTGGGTTGATTAGCGCTTTACAGCTCGGGTTGACTGTGGTAAATAATTTTGGTTGTATTGCAGACTAAACTTGGCACACCATAATGGGGTGCGTGAAAGTAATTTAAAAGGAGAATCCAGGTGCTTGGCACAGAACGTAAACTAGAAATCATTGAAGAGTACAAGCGTCATGAAGGCGATACTGGTTCACCGGAGGTGCAGATTGCACTCCTTTCCGAG
>JAJRQB010000108.1 GCA_024280485.1 Deltaproteobacteria bacterium | reverse complement strand
TTGGAAACAGGTGCGGATGGATCACACTGCGGTCAACGGCACCTGTGCCAGCTGTCACAACGGCATCGCTTGGCCCGGTAAATCACCTCAGCATATTGCATCAAACAGCAGCTGCGAACTTTGTCATGTTACCAGTGATTGGAAACAGGTGCGGATGGATCACACTGCGGCCATCGGCACCTGTGCCAGCTGTCACAACGGCATCGCTTGGACCGGTAAATCACTGCGACATATTGCCTCGACAAATACCTGTGAAAATTGCCATGTGACATCCAACTGGGATCAGGTTAATGTTGATCATGCTGCGGTTACCGGGACCTGTAATGGCTGTCATAACGGCACCGCCGCACCTGGTAAGCCGGGCAACCATGTCCAGACATCGGCCCAATGTGAAGTCTGTCACTCGACTCTGGCTTGGCGCCCTGCCAGTTTCGATCACGGTAACGCCGCTGGGTCTTGCACGAGTTGCCATAACGGGACAACTGCAACCGGCATGAATGGCGGTCACTTCATCACGAATCAGCAATGCGATAGTTGTCACAATACCAGTGGTTGGTCGACGATCAGGTTCACACATAGCTCGGGTAACTATCCCGGCGATCATCGTTCGTCGGTCACTTGTCGCAACTGCCATCAGAGCAACAGCCAAACTCCGACCTGGACAAACAGTGCTTATCAACCAGACTGTGCCGGATGTCATGCCGGTGATTACGAGACGGGGCCACATAAAAAGGTCAAAGATGGTGCTAAGTATACGGTCAGTGAACTGCGTAATTGTGCCGGGTCTTGCCATACCTATACCGACAGTTCAATGACGACAATTGAGAAAACTCGGAATAACGAGCACCGCACAAACGGAGGATTTTAATCTGATGGCTGTCAAAGCTATATACTGCCTGTTGCTGCTCATGTTGTTCGCCCTCCCATTACAGGCACAACCGACGCGCGATCGGGTGCTGGGGGATGTTGTGCTCAGTGAGCATCCAGAGTCCGTAAGTCTTACTGTCTCCTTTAATTTCCTGGTGCGCTATATCAGTCATTTCCCGTCCGAGTCAGGGCGTGAGCTGCGGATTCAACTACTACCGATTGCGGTGGCGGAAGTTGACCGTAGCGCGCTCTTACACCGCGAATCCTTTACGCCAGAAATGCCTAACCTGGCCGGAATTACAGAAGTTCTTTATGAGGGTGATACCTTCTCCGGGTTCCATCTGACGCTCTACTTTAAGAGTAAGGCTCAGTGGCAGGTTGAGCAGGGGGGGATTACCGCAGTTTGCATATCAGTATTCTCGCACCTTTTCCGGTTGCAGCGGGGGAGGTAAGAGGTGAATAGCAAGGCGGCTTATATTGGATTAATCGGGATCTGGCTGCTGTTGATCGTCTTTGTTGCCCCGGTCGCTGCTGTAACCAGAGTGGTTGAAGAGGTTGAGGTTCTCTCAGTTGCCGAAGGGGTTGAGATCCAGATTAACTTCAATTTCCCATTACGTTATATGACTCATAGCCCGGTACGGGCAGGACAGCTTCTACAGGTTGAGCTGCGTTCTCTGTTTGCCGTCCCGGAAATGGTCGAGCTTTCTGGCCGCACGGTTTACAGCTGGAAACCCTCGGCTGGACGTCCGTTGAGGTCACTGACTTACGATGGAGATGCTCCGGGTGGGCCGCAATGGCTTCTTGAGTTTGACCATGAGGTCGAATACCGGATCAAAGGGGAGAGTGACCCTCTGCGGCTGACGATTTTGCTGAAACCTCAATTGCATCTGCAACCGAAACCGGTTAAAGCGCAACCAGTCGTTGTTGCCCCCGCACCTGCGCCGGTAGCTCCCCTAGAAAAAATAGAGCCCGCTGCGCCGATGGTGATGGCATCTCCTGCCGTTGTTCTTGCGCTCCCCTATGTGATTAATCTTGAATCTGCTCTTAAGCCGCTAGATAAGCAGTTACCTGCTGAAAGAGAAGATCTCAGGCAGTATCGTCTCTATACCACGCGCTTCAAAAAGGGAGGGCATAACTGGCACCGGTTGCGGCTCGGATTCTTTAGTGACAAGAAGAGTGCGCAGCGGGTCATGCTGACACTCAAGAAGGAATTTCCTGAGGCATGGTTGAGTCGGACAACGCTCGAAGAGCGACGTGATTCTGTCAATACGGCACTCTTTGAGCCGGCACCTTTGGTCGTTGAGGCTCCGGCAGCATCGGTGGAAGAAGTTCCGGTTGCTTTACGTCCAGCAGAAGAGCCACTGCCCGTTTTGCCCGCGGAACGTCGTCAGCAACTGCTCGACCAGGCCGAAGCCAACATGGTCGCCGGTGACTACCAACGCGCTGCGCTGCTCTACACCAGCCTGTTGCAGGCAGAAGATGCTGCAACCCGCCAACTGGCTCAGGAATATCTGGGGTTGGCTCGTGATCGTGCTAACCAACTGGCGCACGCTAAAGCTGAATATGAAAAATACCTGCAGCTTTATCCCGAAGGGGAAGCCTCAGAGCGGGTACGTCAGCGTCTGAGTGCTCTGCTGACCGCGCGCAGCACGCCGAAAGATCCTTTGCGAAAAGCCAAGCAGCAGAGTGCTGATGCCTGGAAGCATGACGCCTACGGTAGTTTATCGCAGTTTTACTTCCACGACAGTCTGATTACTGACGAAGAGACCCGTCTGGCACAATCTTCTCTGCGGACTGATGTTGATATTAATACCCGTTCGCGTGGGGAAAACCTTGATGTCCGTACCACCTTTATCGGTGGGCTTGAGAACGATTTCAGGGATGGTGGCGATGATGAAGTGAGGGTCAGTTCACTTTATCTCGATATTGCTGCGCGCCAACCGGAACTTTCACTGCGCCTTGGACGCCAGTCGCGCAGCAGTGGCGGTGTTCTGGGTCGCTTTGATGGCGGGCTGCTGCGTTGGCAGATCAGTGAGCGGGTTTCTGCTACTCTGGTCAGTGGTTTTCCTGTCTATTCGACCAGAGAAACCAGCATCGATACCGAGCGGCCACTCTACGGATTGAGTTTCGATTTTGGGACCTTTGCCAATCGCTGGGACATTAATCTGTATATCATCAATCAGGCTGTGGACAGCATGACCGACAGACGGGCTGTCGGTGGGGAGGTGCGCTACTTCGAACCAACCCGTTCTTTTTTCTCTCTGGTTGATTACGACATCTTTTATAACAAATTGAACACTGCGCTCTTCAATGGCAATCTGCGTTTTCCTGACAATACGACCCTGACTCTGTCGGCTGACTATCGCAACAGCCCGGTGTTGACGACCAGCAATGCTCTGCAGGGACAGACCGTTGACAGTATCTCGGCTCTGCGCAGACTCTTTAGTGATGATGAAATAAATCAACTGGCGCTTGATCGTACCGCAAATAGTCAGTCGTATACCTTGGGGTTGACCCATCCTTTGAGTGAAAAGTTGCAAGTCAGCGGTGACGTTTCCGTTGCACGCTTCGGTTCAACGGTAGCGTCGGGAGGTGTTGAAGCTCTGGACGGGGGAGGGAACAGCTACTATTACTCCCTGCAATTGATCGGTAGCAGTCTGATCAAGCAGGGGGATATCGCCATTGTTGGCCTGCGTTATTCGGATACCGATTCCTCCGCGAGTTGGGCTCTGAACCTGAATACCCGCTATCCACTCCTTCGAGAGTTGCGGCTTAATCCAAAAATTCTGGTCGATTATCGGGACAATAAAAATGGGTCCGGAAATCGCTGGCGTATTCGCCCGGCGCTTCGGGTTGAATATCGTTGGAAAAAACGTTTACATCTTGAGTTTGAAGGTGGTGCCGAATGGGCGGATGAAACCAACGCCGGTCAGACTTTTCGGTCGCGGGATTTCTTTCTTACCTTGGGGTACCGTGTTGATTTTTAAGAAGATTCAGCATCGCAGAGATGCTGCGGACAGGGGATAGGAGCTTCTCCTGCTGGTAAATGGTTTGATGTCTGTTGTTATTTTTAAAGTTAAAAGGGTCTGAAAGAGAAATTTTCCAGATCGTTTTATGGCGAGATGTGGAAAAGTCAGTTTTTTTGTCGGGGTTCTAGCGTCTTAAAATCGATATAAAAACTTCATAAATAGTTCCACCCGATAAATATCGTCAGATGAGCTCGCTGAATCTCACTGTCATGGCGATGGCTGAACCCGGAATTGAAAGAAGTCTGGCTGATGGCTGGCTATGATTGTGGCCGACGCTGAAAATGATGGCCGGGACGAACTGGTCTTGTTGCTTGCCAGTCCTAATATTAATTTGTTAGGGGTGCGCAAGCCGGTGATCAAACTTTTTGTGGTCTTATTGCTGTATAAGGCCTGCCTCTGCAGCTTTATTGACAACAACCTGAACTGTGTTTTAAAAGCCACGACTCCTTGAGTATTCATTGCTCCACCTTAGTATTTATTTAGGCATGTTTTCTTGAGTCTTGCTATTCTTGAGCACAGTGCTTAATTTGAACTTGCAGAAATTGGAACAATTCCTCATCACGAAGGCATCCGTATGGTTTTGCCGGACAACTCCATTCTGATCGCTCTGACCACCGACATATTGAATACGATGTTTCGGTTGTGTAAACACCTGAGCCTCTACCGTGAAGATAATTCTGTGGTAACACAGACCACGGACCAGCTGTTACAAAAGATCAGACAGGTTCCCGCTTCTGGAGATGGCATCCAAATCGCGGTCTCCAAGCATGGTTTTCTTTTTCAAGGTGAATACCTCAGCAAGAAGAATCTGCTCTTTACAACTTTTGCCCACCGTATGTTTCAACTCGGCCTCTCCTCCTTTACATTGACGTCAGAACTGACTGTCCCTTCGCTCTACGCCTTTCTCCGTGTGATCATGCGGAATGCCACTGAGGTCTGGGATGAGGGGGGGGTTGGTGCCAGTTTGCAGGACGAACATATCGTAGGCATACAGTTTACCGAGATGTCCGAGAGTGATTTTCGCTTGCTCAATACCACTGATGATGAGGAGCAGATCGAGCGCTTGCAACAATCATCGGACCCCTGGGGCAAGTTCTCCCGCTCGCTTTCCAAGGCGATGTCAATTCAGGGGCTGGAGACTTCTGGGGATGAAGAGTTAACTCCGGCAGAGCTCGCCACGCGAATCAGTAATTTGCTGGTCGGCAAAAACATGGAAGAGCAAGGTGCTCTCATCCGACAACTGACCCACTTTGCAGCCAGCATGCAGCGCGAAAAATTGAAATCCGAGAGAATTTCCGCTGTCCTCAACCTCGCTGATTTTGTAAACCATCTGAGTGACGATCTGCGTAGCAATGTGATGAGCAGGATCTGCAATCTGCAGATGACCCAGGAATATGCCGAAGATTTTTTCAATGGCCTGTCCGATAACGTGATTCTGGACACTTTCCAGCAGACTACAACGCAGCCAGGGTATAGCTCTCCAGTAGTCATGTCGCTGATCAGTAAATTGGCGAGCACTCGAAAACTTGTGTCTGATGCAGAATTATCCGTGAAACTCAACTCACAGCAAGAGATGTCCGACAAAATCAAGGAACTGTTAAAACCGGATGAATTTAAAAAATATGTTCCGTCGCGCTACCAGCAGGTACTTATGCAGGTTTTAAGCAGCCAGAACCTACCGAGCGCCACAAACGATAAACTCCAGGAGTTGAAAAAATCTCTGGAGGATTTCCAACAGGAACGACAGGTAGTTCGGCTTTCGTTGGCGATTCTCAATGATACTCCGGAAGAGAATTCTCTGGCGGGCCTGAGAGAGCGACTGCTCGGAGCGCTGCAGGCGAGTCTTGATGTTGCAGATTACTCCCATCTGGTCGATCTCTGTCGACTCTGCTTTACCGATAAGGCTAGTCGGGCTGCAATCTATCTTGCCGGACTTATCCCTGTCTCATTTGTGGAACAGGTTCTTGGATGCGTGCCCAGTCTGAGCAAAGATGATCAGGAGGAGATCGCGGAAGTGATTGGATTGATCGGTCTCCCTTTTGTCCGACCAATGATAGAATCCAGCATCTCGGAGTCTGATCGCTCGATCCGTTTTTTCTACCTGGGCTGTCTGAAAAAACTCGGCCATCAGGTTGCCGAATTTGCTGTCCAGTCTCTGAATGATGAGCAGTGGTTTGTTCAGCGTAATATGCTGATCTTGCTTGGCGAATTGGGCGCCGTTGAAAAACTTCCGCAGATCAGACCCTTACTCAAGCACGGCAACCTCAAGGTTCGCCAGGAGGCCTTGAAAACCTGTCTGCTGTTGCATGATGCTGATTCAACCCAGGAATTGATTTACAGCCTCTTTTCAAAAAATCGCCAGGAGGTCCTGCACGCTATCACCCTGAGCCACCTGGTTGACGACCCCAAGCTCTCCGCTAAATTGTTGAATATGCTGCAGAAGAAAGAGGTGTTCCGTTTAGATTTTGATATGAAAAAAGCATTGGTGCAGGCTCTGGCCGACCATCAATGCCCCCAAGCCCTTAAGGTTTTCTCTCAAATTTTAAAATCCCACAAGATTTTCAGTGCAAGCCTCCACCGTAGGCTGCAGGTTGAGATTGTCAAATCTTTGGGCAAATACCAGACAGAGCAGGTCTCGACCCTGTTACAAAAGCAAATTGACCGCGGTACTAAGGTTGTCGCCAATCAGGCCAAACTGACTCTCAAAAAGTTGTCGCAGGAGAACCTCTGATGGCACGGTCATTCAATCGACAAGCGATTCACGACAGTTTGCGACTGATTTCTGCAGCGCTCTCTGCGTCAAGCCTTTACTCCATTGAGCATCAGCAGGTGCGTTTTCTAATCCCCCAGATCCGCGAAAGTCTTGCCAACTTATTGTCCCAACAGGGTGAACTTACCTTTCTGATCGTCAAAGAGGATCTGTTGTTTGACGGCAAGCCGCTTGACCGGACTCCCCATACGGAGCGGATAGCCCGTCTGCTCTATGCTCGCAATATTGGCTTTATCCGCTTTCATCAGGGACTTGAAACTCGCGAAGTTGAGTTGCTCTTACAGGTCGCAACAGGTTTAGCAGAGGCGGCGATCTTTAATTCTGAAAGCCCGCATATCGATTACGGCGAAATTGACACACAGGAAGGTTTAGAAGGGGCACGTCCGATCTTCTGTTTTGAAGAGCTGACCGTAGAAGAGCTCCAGAGCATCGGTACTTTTTACGACACGATCGGCGACAGATCCAATCTTGACATTCGCGAGATCTCATCGATTATCGCCGGGTTCGCCTCTGCTTTCCAACAAGAAGCCAATCCTTTACTGGCTCTGGTCCCACTGCGCGAGGAAGATGAGTACACATTCACCCATTCGATCAACGTTGCCATTCTTAATCTTGCCCAGGGGAACTCACTCGGACTTAAGGGGCAGTTACTGCATGATGTCGGTATTGCCGGGATGCTGCATGATTCTGGCAAAATCTTTATCGACAAGGAGATTCTTCGTAAGCCGGGAGATCTCAGTGAAGAAGAGTGGCGGCAGATGCAGCAACATCCGTCACGAGGTGCACAGTACCTGATGGGCCAGGAGGGAATCCCGGCACTCGCCATTATAACCGCCTTCGAGCATCACATGCGCTATGATAAGAAAGGTTATCCAGAGGTCTCGACTGAGTGGCAGGTCAACCTTTGTACCCAGATGACCATGATCTCCGACACTTTCGACGCGCTACGAACCCGGCGGACCTACAAAGAACCCTGGGATTTTGCAAAGATCAGTGGGCGCATGTTGGAGTTGGTCAGCAGTCAGCTCAATCCCTATCTGACGCTGAATTTTCTCAAGATGATGAGTGAATTAGGTGAGCAAATTATAGAAAGCGGCATAAGCCTCTCCGCCGATGCTCCCCAACGCTCTGAAGCTGAACTCGCCTGTCGGCATGTGTGTGAATAGAAAATTGAATGATTGCCGGTGGAAAGGTGCTCACTTGTGAAACTTTCACAAGCCGAATGTTCCTGCCTGTCTCCTGTGGTCCAGTCTATCCGCCCTTTGATGTAGGGCAATTCCACCTTCAGTAGACTCATATTTATTGACTCAAGTCATACCGGAATTTATCTGAATGTGGCAATCTCCCGAGCATGAAAAATAACAAATTCTCTCCATTTCGAATTGGACATATCCCTGTGCTACGTTTCCGCCTTCTGGTGCAATGGGGAATGCTCTTCTGGTGCTCGTTACTCGGTATTCAACTGGGACTCTTTGTACGCCATTTTGAATCGGGCGGCACTACGGCTTACTACTCGCGCTTCCCCGGGGTCGAGGCTTTTTTGCCGATTGGAGCGCTGGTTAGCCTGAAAAACTGGCTGATTAACGGGCAGGTTGATGCGGTACATCCGGCGGCTCTGGTCTTGTTTCTGACCTTCGTCGCGATGGCTGGGTTGACGCGTAAGTCTTTCTGTTCCTGGCTCTGTCCGGTCGGTACAGTCGAAGAGCTGATGTGGAAACTGGGGCAGAAGATTTTTGGTCGTCTTTGGCATCCCTGGAGTTGGTTAGATCGTCTGCTGCAGAGCTTAAAGTATCTGCTCCTTATTTTTTTCGTTAAGTTGATTTTGATCGATATGCCGGCTGTCGCGATTAAAGGTTTCCTGGCGGCACCTTACTGGGCGATGTCTGACATCAAGATGCTACACTTTTTCACCGGACTTGCCGGAATCCCTCTTCTGACAATTGTTGTGCTCCTTATTCTATCGCTGTTTATCCGCAATCCCTGGTGTCGTTATCTCTGCCCCTATGGAGCGCTTCTTGGCGTACTGTCGTTCTTCAGTCCATCTCGAATTCGGCGCGATTCTCAGGTCTGTATCGATTGCGGAACCTGCAGCAAAGCCTGTCCGTCGCGATTGCCGGTTGCGATGAAGAGCCAAATTATTTCCCCTGAGTGCACCGGTTGCCTGACCTGTGTCGAAAATTGCCCTCAACCCGGGGCTCTTGCCATGGCGGTGCTAAGCAAGCCCTTGCCTAAATGGTTATTCCCTCTATCAGTGCTGTCCATATTCAGTATTGGAGTGATTACAGGTATGCTGAGTGGGCATTGGCAGACCTCGCTGACCTATACCGATTATCAACGCTTGATTCCTTTGATTCCGTTGCTGACTCACTGATTGCACTGCGGATGATCCAGCGGTTATGATGGTGCTATGAAACCAATTCTGATCTTGAAGACAGGGAGTACTTTCAGTGGCATAGCACATGAATTAGGTGATTTTGAAGACTGGATCATTGCTGCAACCGGAGAAACTCCAGGACTTTTTGTCATTGCTGATGGCTTTGATGAGCCACTTCCATCACTTGAGCAGTTATCCGGCATTATTATTACCGGATCGCATTTGATGGTCTCTGACGGAGGGCCGCAGTTCGATCTCTGGTCACGACTGTTATGCGAGACGGTTGCGCGGCGGTTACCGGTGCTGGGAATCTGCTATGGACATCAGTTGTTGGCTCAGGCCTTGGGTGGCGTTATTTCTGATCACCCCGGCGGGCTTGAACTGGGACAAGTTGAGATCGAGATGGCCACCGCTGCACAGGATGATCCTCTCTTTTCGGTGTTGCCGCAGAAATTCTCTGCCTATGCGTCCCATCTGCAATCGATTCAAAAGCTGTCGCCCGGTGCTTTCGTCTATGGCGAAAACAGTTTCGAACATCACCATGCCGTTCGTTTTGCACCTGCTGCCTGGGGTGTCCAATTCCATCCGGAATTTAATCAGCGGATCATGCGGGCCTATATTGAATACCTGCGGCCACGTCTCAAGAGTGATGCTGAGATGGATGTGCTGCTCAATCAGGTCGAACCTCTGCCTGACGTGGGTCAGGTTTTGCAACGGTTCTGTCAACTTGTTTCCAGATAATTGAGCTTTCTAAATGATTACCAGTACTGCGATAATTCTTGACAGAGATTCCTGGCTTGGTTATCTTGCGGGTCACAGAGGAGCTAAAACAATGTTTCGTTACTTGCTGCCCCAAGATCTACTACTAGTCGTCGTCGAAAACTGACGGCTCGCGGCTGCCTTGATCTGATTGCATCATGTATCGGAAGGGAAGCGCGGGAGAAATGCCCGGTGCTCCTTCGTTAAAGCAATAAAGAAGGCCACGGGGCATCAATCCTGTGGCCTTTTCTGTTTTTTATTGTTCCATCACGCTAGTAAAAACTATGGACTTTAGTCCAAGTCTTTCAGATGCTACTCATATTTCGTCATTCCCGCGAAGGCGGGAATCCAGTGGTTTTATGAGGCGTGGATCCCCGCTTTCGCGAGGATGACGA
>JAJRQB010000107.1 GCA_024280485.1 Deltaproteobacteria bacterium | reverse complement strand
AGTTCCGTGAGTTCTCTGCGCTGATTGATGATGATATCTATGATTTTGTTACCCTTGAAGCCTCAGTCAATGCCCGCAAGGCGACTGGCGGCACAGCACGCGAAGCAGTCGAACGCGAATTGGCTCTTTTGAAGAAAACGACCTGAGAATCATGCGATTTTGTTATCTATTCTCGACATGCTTGACTCTGCTTATTCTGGCTGGCTGTGGCAATAAAGGCCCGGTTCGTCCGTATCAGGAAAAACTACCAGTGGCAGTAAGCTCGGCTAAACTGCTGCAACGTGGTAATGGATTCCAACTGCAGTGGAAAATGCCGCAACGTAATCAGGATGGGTCACCATTATCCAACCTTCAGGCAGTTCATGTAGAACGACTCTTTAGCCTGGAGTCCGAATTCTGCGCGGAATGTCGCGATCCCTGGCCACTGATTGCCCGGGTCCATCCTGACTTGCCCACTCCGGCACAAAGTGTCGGGGCGCTCTATCTTCTCAGCGACAGCGGAGCCACCATTGAGCAAACTGCGCGCTATCGTCTGCAGGCACGCAACTTGTTAGGGGACATGGGTCAGACCCTCATCCTCAAACAAGCTTTTCGCGAGCCGGTTTCAGCGCCCACCGGACTGAGCGTCACGATCCATGACAGGTCGATAGAACTGCATTGGCAGCCAACTGAAATCCCGGCAGGAGCCAGCCTCGTCGGCTATCAGGTTTATCGCCGTGAAGAGAAAAAGCCATTCCAGCCCGTGGCGATCAATCTACGTCCCATCAGAAAAATCAAATTTTCTGATTATGGCCTGCAAAATTCTCGGACTTATCACTACCGCATTCGGAGTCTGTTTAACTTCGCTGGCGAGATGCTGGAAAGCCTGCCCAGTGTTGAAATTTCTGCCCAGCCTTCAGCGGGTTAGAACTTCCATTCCAGGTCCTCATTGCTTTACTTTTGGACTGGGGCTGTGTTAGCTATACCCTTTATTCCCCCCTAATTCAGGGGGTTGGCTACTTTACTTCATACAATCAAATAAGACATCCGGTACAGCATCAATGCAGAGGCTGTCACCAAAAAAGTGTAGAGGAGAGAGAGATGGTCCAAGGATCGATGGTCGCTATCATCACCCCCTTCGATAATGAAGGAAATTTTGATGAAGAAAGCTACCGCCAGCTGATTGAGTTTCAGATCGAAAATGGCACCGATGTTATTGTCCCTTGTGGAACAACCGGTGAATCTGCAACCCTGAGTTTTGACGAGCATCCACGCGTTATAAAGACCTGCATCGAGCAAGTCAACAAACGGGTTCCTGTTGTCGCCGGGACCGGTGCCAACAATACTGCTGAGGCGATTGAACTGTCTAAAAATGCCAAAGCTATGGGTGCCGATGGCCTTTTGCTGGTCTGCCCTTACTACAACAAACCCTCTCAGGAGGGGATATATCTTCATTACAAAAAACTGGCCGAGGAAGTTGCTCTGCCACAGGTTCTTTATAATGTTCCTGGCCGCACCGGCACCAACATGACAGCAGCCACCACCTGCCGTCTGGCTGAAATTGAAAATATCGTGGCCATCAAAGAGGCCTCAGGTGATCTGATCCAGGCCAGCGAAATTCTGGCTAAGGCTGGAGATAAGATTGACCTGATTTCGGGTGACGACTTTCTGACCTTCCCGATGATGGCTTGTGGTGCAAAAGGGGTGATTTCGGTCACCGCCAATATTGCCCCTGCCCAGGTTAAGAGGATGGTTACTGCCGCGGCCAACGGAGACTATGCCACAGCTCGCAAGCTTCATCTCAGGCTGCTTGAGCTTCATCAAGCCATGTTTATTGAGGCTAATCCGGTCCCGGTTAAAACCTCGGCGAGCCTGATGGGGCTCTGCGGTGATCTGGTGCGCCTGCCATTGTCTCCAATGGAAGCAGCTAACCTCGAAAAACTTAAATCAATTCTGAAGAAATTTGACCTGATCTAATAGATAAAGAGCAATTGTAGCCACCAAGACACCAAGAAAGACAAAACCATTAAGGGTATTGATACCTTATGACCCAGGGTTCGTGATTTCCTTGGTGCACTTAGTGTCTTGAGTGAGCGTAGCGAACAAGTGGCCTCAAGGCTAACGATTTAAGGTTTTAATCATGACAAAAATAGTAGTCACCGGCGCCGCCGGGCGCATGGGTGGACGGATCATTACCCTCGTCACCGAGACCGAACTGTTGCAGGTTACAGGTGCCGTTGAGATGGCCGGACATCCGAAAATGGGTCAGGACGCCGGCTACGTTGCCGGTTGTGGCGATCTCGGCGTAAAGATCGGCGATTCCCTCGAAGAGGCCCTTGCCAATGCCGACCTGTTGATCGACTTCACCTTTCCTCAAGTCTCCCTGCGAAATGCTGCCGTTTGTGCACGTCTCGGCAAGGCAATGATCGTCGGTTCTACCGGTTTTACACCAGATGAACGTAAACAACTTGAGGGCTACGCTGAAAAAACTCCGATAGTCTTTGCTCCAAACATGAGTGTCGGCGTCAATGTGTGTTTCAAACTCCTCAAAGATCTGGCGAAAACCTTGGGTGATGATTTCGATGTAGAGATCGTCGAGCTTCATCATAACAAGAAGAAAGACTCCCCAAGCGGCACCGCAGTCCGCATGGGTGAAGTCGTCGCTGATGCTTTAGGTCGCGATTACAATCAGGTCGCCAACTATCACCGCGAGGGGATGTGCGGTGAGCGCAGTAGCGAAGAGATTGGCATGCAAACAGTTCGCGGTGGCGATATCGTCGGGGAGCACACAGTCTATTTCATCGGTATGGGGGAACGGATCGAACTGACCCACCGTGCTATGAGTCGTGACATGTTTGCCCGTGGTGCCATCCGCGCAGCTGGCTGGATTAAAGGGAAAACCCCAGGGATCTACGATATGCAGGATGTTCTTGATTTAAAATAACTGTATTTTTATTCGTCAATCTGGAGACTCACAATGAAACGCATTTTTGTATTACTATTGATCGCCACTATCCTTTGTATCTCCGGTTGTGAAACCTTTCGCGGACTCGGCAAAGATGTCGAAAAAGCCGGTAGCTGGGTACAAGAAAAAGCCAAATAATAGTAACTGGAAACAATTTAACGTTATGCAGGGCGGCCTGAGTCGGGCCGCCTTTTGCACAATTTGTCGAACACCAAAATCTGGAGAATATTAACATGGCACGCATCAACGATAATTATCTGAAACTACAAGCTGGCTATCTCTTTCCTGAGATCAGCCGCCGCGTCACTGAATTCACCACCGCCAACCCAGATGCCAAGGTTATCCGCCTCGGCATCGGTGATGTTACCAAACCCCTGGTTCCAGCCGTACTGAAAGCTTTCCATGAAGGCGTCGACGATATGGCCAAGGGAGAGAGCTTTCACGGCTATGGCCCCGAGCAAGGCTATGCCTGGCTTTCCCAGATAATCATCGACAAAGCCTACAAGCCGCTCGGTGTTGCACTGAAGACCAGCGAGGTATTCATCTCCGACGGCTCGAAATGCGACAGTTCCAATATCCTCGACATTTTTGATCTCAGCAATAAAGTGGCGATCGGTGACCCGGTCTACCCGGTCTACAACGATACCAACGTCATGGTCGGCCGCAGCGGTGAAGCAAATGACAAGGGCTACTACGAAGGTCTGGTCTACATGCCCTGCACCGAAGAGAACAACTTCTCGCCCGCTTTTCCAACCGAAAAAGTCGATGTCATCTACCTCTGCTCCCCCAATAACCCGACCGGTACCGTGACTTCCAAGGAGCAACTCAAGGCCTGGGTCGACTACGCCCTCGAAAATGACGCAGTGATCCTGTTCGATGCAGCCTATGAGGCCTTCATCACCGAAGAGAATGTTCCTCACTCGATCTACGAGATCGAAGGCGCCAAACGCTGCGCCATTGAGTTCCGCAGCTTCTCCAAGACCGCGGGCTTTACCGGCGTACGCTGCGGGCTGACCGTGGTTCCCGAAGAGTTGATGGGCGCGACCGCTACTGGCGAGAAATACAGCTTCAACAAACTGTGGAACCGTCGCCAGGGCACCAAGTTCAACGGCGTCTCCTACCCGGTTCAAAAAGCTGCCGCTGCGGTCTACAGCGACGAAGGCTGGGCTCAGGTCAAGGAAGTCATCGATTACTACATGGATAATGCGCGGATTATCCGCGAAGGGCTGACTGCTGCCGGTATCAAATGTTTCGGTGGCGTCAATGCCCCCTACATCTGGCTGAGAACTCCGGAAGGAATGACCAGCTGGGATTTCTTCGACAAACTTCTCAACGAATGTCACGTCGTTGGCACCCCAGGATCAGGCTTTGGCCCCTCGGGCGAGGGTTATTTCCGACTCAGCGCCTTCGGTGACAAGGAGAAGGTGACCGAAGCGGTGGAGAAGATCAAACAGAAGTGGGGCAAGTAAATTTAAAGAAGGGCGGCCGATGAGGCCGCCTTTCTTATTGATTCTGAATAGCCCGAGATGCCCCAGAGTTCCAATTACGCTGAGGGCAGAGTAAAGCTGAAGATACTTCCCTCGCTGACTTGACTCTGCACTCCCACCTCCCCGTTCAATTTTTCCACAATACGCTTAACAATCGAAAGCCCAAGACCGTGACCACTTTTTTCTTTTTTTCGTAAGCCATAGGCGGTGAATAAGCCGGATTGCTCAGCATCAGACAGGCCGCGGCCATTATCTTTAACCCAAAAATGAACAAAGCCATCATTGGTTGGCTCTGCCCCTATTTCAATCTTCGCTGGGCTCCCGCCATACTTGATAGCATTGCTGATGTAGTTGTACCAAACCTCCTCGACCCAAGGGGCATACCCCAAAGCCTTGGGAAATTTATCAGCCAGAACTATTTCTGTTTCGTCTTTCAGGCCTTCGAGCCTAAGCCGAATCATTGCGTCGTTGACGATTGAAAGCATTCCCAGTGGCGTCACTTCAACATCCTCTTTCCTCACACTGGCGAGAAGTAGCAATTCATCTATGATATTGGCCATTTTTCGACCTGAAGCACAGATCTCATCGAGGGATTCTCTGATGGTCTGCTCTTCTAAATTCACGTCTTTTTGACTCAGCAGGTCGCTGTATCCGATCAGGCCGGTCAGGGACCCTTTCAGATCATGAGCTACGGTGTGGGCAAATGCGTCGAGTTCCTCATTTCGAGTTTTAAGGTCTTTCTCCGCTTTTTTGCGCAATGTGATGTCGGTAACGAAGGCCATCGACAGGGGATAGCCATCCGCTTCCAGGAAGCAGAGGCTTATCTCAACCGGGAAATCCCGACCATCTTTTTTGCGCCCAATTAGATCCCGCTCCTTTCCCATAGGTCTGACTCTGGGACTCTTAAAATAATCGTTAACATGCTTTTCGTGTGCAGAGTGTAACTTCTCCGGGATAAGGGTATTTAACGGGCAGCCAACGATCTCTTCTTTCTGGTAACCAAATAATCTCTCTGTCTGACTATTGATAAAAACAATATTGGCCGCAGAGTCGACGATTACGACACCTTCCGCGAGAGATTCCAGCAGGGTCCGAATCGTAACATCACCCTGAAAGAGTTCGGTTGCGTAAGCCACCCGCCTCTGAATGGCGCGTTTCTCGTTAAAAGCGGGTGATTTCGCATCCTGATTCATAGCTTCTGCGATACTCTCTTTTCTCCGGTCCGTTTTTTTCACTTCCATGCCTTAACTCGTTGTCTTAAAACTCTCTTCTAAAAAAGAAGCCTTCACGTAACAAACCCATGTCAACACTGGCACCCGGCCAAGGTCCAGAATTTGTCGCATTTCTATCAACGGTTGGGGCCTGATAGACGCATGATATTCTGCAGGTTCTGATCAAAAAGAATTTTCGATGACGACCTCACTCAGGGATAATTGCCCAGGCTTAGGCCATGAATCCTTTGTTTTTTTGCCAACGGCGATCATAGGGCCCATCACGTAATCATCTGGAAGGTTGATAAGTTCAGCGACTTTCTCAATATCGAAACCGATCATCGGACAAGAGTCATAACCCATCGCTTTGGCTGCCAGCATGATAGTTTGCATTGCCAGGCCGATCGATCTCTGGGCCTCATCGCGCTGCAACCACTCACGACCCTCATGAAACGGGCCCATCCAGTTAACCAGAAGATCCGCAACTTCCTTAGGTGCATTCTGCCAATAATTCTGAGGCTCTTTTGCCCATGCTTTCGTGTCAGCTGTCATGATGATCAGAAGAGACGCATCGGTCATCTGGGTCTGATCATTTCCGTATTCTGTGCGAATTTTTCTGCGCAGATCAGGATCGCGAACAATGACAAACCGCCAGTGCTGGATATTAAAACTTGTCGGAGCCTGAATAGCGGCATTCAATAACTTGGTCTCCTCCTCTTTTGTAAGACGGTGACCTGGTTCAAAACTCTTGATCGCTCGACGCTGATAAATAGCATCAAAAGTGTCCATGATTACTCCTTCATGCTCGTATCCCGATTTCCAAAAGAATAACTAACGAGAGAAACTTCATGTCAGTATTGCGTGATTCCGGGGTTTACGGTTAAAAGCGACTTGTGACCCGCCCCAGAATCAACCACTCAGGGACCAGAAAGGCGCTGCTCTGAGTGGGGTCGGAATTGTCCCCATGCAGCAGATAATAGCCATCCTCACGCACGGCATTGATTCGTTTGATAATTTGCAGATCGGTCTGAATCGGGTGCCGGGCGATGACTATATCGCCTAAGCGCGGGGGCTGACTCCGATAGGCCTGTGGATCGACCAGGACTTCATCTCCAGCGGTCAGCAAGGGCCGCATGGAAGCACCGGTCACCCGGTAGCGTTGTCGAAGCCTGATCAGCCACAAGAAAATCTCTTTGCCTCTACTCTGTCGCATCTAACTAAACCCTCGACGGCATATGTCCATAAATTACCGCACCGCTCATCCGGCCGTATAATATGGAACTTCGCGTCCCTTGGTCGCCCAGAAGATTTTGTGAATCTTTTCGATGGACTTCAGCAATTCTTCGGCTTTTTCCAGATTTACCTCAACTTTCACCGCAGAACAGAGCTTTGCCGCCTGCCAGAAGCTGTCATGCAGATCTGGGTACTCTTTCAGGTGCGGTGGTTTGAAATAGTCGGTCCACAGCACGAGCAGATCAGTTTTGGCCAAATGGGCCTGCTCTTCCTTGATACTGATGTAACGCGACAGAGTGTTCACGGTGGCGTGGCTACTGTCATTGGGATCGAGGGCCAGGATTTTTTTTGTCATGGAGAGAGCCGCTTCGGCGGCAATCCGCGCCGAGGCGGGATCGTAAATTCCACAGGGTCCATCGCAGTGAGCACTGACGGTCTTTTGAGCGGGAAAGAATTGTTTCATCGTACCGGTAAAAGATTTCATGAGTCGGTCCTTCCTGAATTCTGGTAAGAGTTACGAGTCTGAGGAGACAATATTTTTCCTCAACTCTCCTTGCTGTTTCGCTGACTTTTCAACGACGTCCTTGAATACCTGACGATTATGGTCATATTACTCGCATCCGTGATGAGAGTCCATCCGGGAGGGCTGGCAAATGCAATAAATTTCCCTTAGTGGAATAATTCCAGCTTATTCAGTGCCAATGTTGAACGATTGAAATATTTAGATAAAATAGTGATAAGTAAGGAGAAACTGAGGCATTAAGTCCAGATTAACTTCGTATACTCACGCTCATTAATCTTCAAAATGGAGCTAAAAATTATGATTAACAGTATCGTACGATTAAAAGATCTTTGCGAAATGTTGATCGGCATGGGTTTCTCAGATTCAGCAAATGAACAAGAGATTAAGGCATTGATCTCCCATCTTGAAATTCTCATTGATGAAGAGATACAGCTTCTTAAAGATCGAGAATCTTTGTCTGACATCTGAAACAGATTTATTTCTGAAGCTATAACGAACGAAGGGATCGATGAGATTGTCATTCTTCTTGATTCTGGACCGCATGATAGGACAACTATCCTGACACATAGGGGGTGATTTGCGAGGCACCTCCGGATGGATCAAAAGCGTCCAGGAAATTTGGGGCGATTCAATTGCGATGAGGGATGAGGTCTCCCCACAGATGCCGCAGAAGAGGCAGTCCAGGAAACCGTTTGCGCTATAATCGTAATTGGGTCGTTTGCGCTCCTCGAACTTCACATCTCGTTTTTGACGGTCGTCCGATCGATGATAAGGAAAGAGCAATGCCGTTTGTCTCTATGACTAATAATCGAAAATCAACCGCCACTCCCACTAACTGTGCGGGCGCGGTTGCAAAGGCCGAAGTCTTCCAGCCTCAGCGCTCACCCTTGTCCGATCCACTGACCGATATGCGTCGGCGCATGCAACGCACTGATCAATGGCATCTAAACCAGATGGCAGGGCGTCGGTGGCCAATTGCATGTGTATCGCTGGAAATTACGCAACGCTGCAACCTCGACTGCACGCTCTGCTACCTGAGCGACTCATCCGAAGCGGTACGAGACATTCCGCTGGAGGAAGTCTTTCGCCGCATCGACATGATTGCCCGGCACTATGGCCCCGGCACTGACGTGCAGGTATCTGGAGGCGAACCTACGCTGCGACGGCGCGATGAACTAATGGCGATCGTCAAGCGGCTTGTGCAGCGCGGCCTGCGTGCGTCGTTGTTCACCAACGGCATCAAGGCGTCGCGCGGCTTGTTAACCGAATTGTCCGAAGCGGGATTGACCGATGTTGTTTTTCATGTGGACTCAACTCAGCAGCGCGACGGCTACCGGACGGAACAGGACCTGAACACACTGCGGCAGGAATACATCGATCGGGCGCGAAATTTGCCGGTCGGGGTTTTCTTCAATACCACAGTTCACGCAGGCAACATCGACGATATCCCCATGCTCGCGGTATTTTTTGCGGAGAAATCCGACGTAGTTCGCCTGGCGTCATTTCAACTACATGCGGAAACCGGGCGTGGGATTTTGGGCGCGCGCGGCCACGCGATCAGCAACGACAGCGTTGCCACACTATTGCAGCGAGGCGTCAGCGTGTCGTTGAACTTTAATGCGTTGGCTGCCGGTCACCGCGAATGCACCCGCTGCGCCGTGATGCTGGTGATCAACGGGCAGGTTTACGACGCCCTTGCCGATGCCACATTCATCCAGCGATACATGGGTCAAACGGCAATCCTGCCCATTAATCGGGGCACGCCTTGGCGAAGTATCCGATCTCTAGGCGCGGCCTTCTTGAGGCGCCCAAAGCTGTGGATTCCATCTGTGCGCTGGGCTCTTGCCTTTGTATGGAAAGCGCGAAATAACCTCGTTACGGCACGCGGGCGCGTTCAAAAGCTTACGTTTGTAACTCATAATTTCATGGATGCTTGCCGGCTCGATCCAGAACGCATCGACGCCTGCGCTTTCATGGCTATCACCCAAGATGGCCCGTTGAGCATGTGTGCCTACAACGCCAGGCGCGACAGTTATCTGCTGCAGCCGTTGCAGACCTCTACTGGCTCCTGGCAACCGCTGCGCGACCGGACGCAGGAAGCTGGAGCTGTGAATCAAAGGATGAAATCATGAAAGCGGGCGCGTTACTCTTATTGATCGCTGGTGGTATTTTCATTCTTCTGGTTCCGGTTTCCGGATGGTTCGCACCGGTGCCCGCTCCGCAGGTTCTACTGACGGACGCTGATACGGCACAGGCCGCCTGGTCGCGCGGGCTGGTTCTATTCGTCAATAATCAGGGAGAGGTTGATTTTGATGCACTGTCACGGAACCGTGCGGACCTCGATCGCTACGTGCGTTTTGTCGCCGATACGCCGTGGAGCAATATGATTGACGTCAATGAACGTCTTGCGCACCTGATCAACGCGTACAATGCATTGTCGATGTTCAACGTCATCGAGAGCGGGATTCCCGCCTCGCATGCGGGTTGGCGCAAATTCATATTTTTCGTTTTTCACAAGCTCCACATCGGTGGCCAGGTGATGTCACTTTACTGCTTCGAGAACGATGTGATTCGCCCCTTCACGCGCAGCCTGGGTGACCCGCGCGTTCACTTCGCACTGAACTGTTCGGCGGTCTCATGCCCGCGGCTGCCGAGTACGCCTTTCTCCGCTTTCGCGCTCGACGCGGAGCTTGAGCGCGAAAGTAAGGCGTTCTTTGCACAGCCACAGAACTTCCGCATTGATACGGTCAACAACACTGTATGGCTCAGCGAAATCCTGAAGTTTTACAGGGAGGATTTTGTGCCGGCGCAAGGCCGTAATCTCATCGAGTTTGCAAACCGCTACGCCCCGCAACCGGCTCCGCTGGACTACTCCGTAAGGTTCACACCTTACGACTGGACGATTGCCAATAGCCGGCGACAGCGCTGATCTGGATCAGCGCCAGTCCGGGACAATCATCGGTCTGCATCAGTATCTGCCGGCCGGTCGTACCCCACCCACCTCCAGCCATCCGCGACACCACAAAATCAATTCTTAAATGTCAGGGGTTGTGGGAATCACTTTTTATTGTCTAAAAGCAACTTCGATATAACGTGGAGCAACATTTAGTGATACTACTCTGACGTACTTGGAATTATGATTTTGCGCATCTACCTCTACACCTTTTTACTCCACTCCATACCTACTGCTGTCAACAAGCCCTTTCTCTCTTCAGTCAATTTCCCCTTATTATCCAAATAGCGCTGTTTACCAATCCACTTGTACAGCTTAGGGTTCCCTGGCGGCTTTATGGGCACTTTGCAATGACCATAAACTTTCTTAAATTCCAACAATTCAGAAAACATCTGTTCCCAAGGAACGCTCCGCAGTCTAGTCCATTCAAACCCCAATTCATCTAAAAGGTGGATCTTCGCAGCACTTAATTCACCTTTTTTCTTTATGTATCTCTGCGTGGAAACCCACCCTCCGAGAGTCTTGTCTTCATCGTAATTGGTTGGGACGTTACAGTGGCCAAATGACTTTTTAAATATAGTCAGCCTCGAATACATTTTTTCCCATGAAGCAGTAACCCCTTGTGATGAGTCCCAAGCAAAACCAATTTCATTTAGGCTCTTTTCTCGATCAATGCTTAGCTCCCCCCTGCCCTTAGCCGCCCGTTGCTTGCCAACCCAATCATAAAATTTTCTATCTATTGAACCCCCTAGGCTCACATTGCAGTGACCATTTATTTTTTGAAAGTCCAATAGCACAGAAAACATCTGCTCCCATCTAGTCTCAAGGGCATTTCACGAAAAACCAATTTCATCAAGTTGTTTGATTTGCTCGGCGCTTAAGTTCCCATCTTTCTGAAACAAACGCAGGGAATTTACCCAACGTCCTAGTTTCATGTTTTCTGGATATAATTGTGGCACATTGCAGTGGCCATTAAGCTTTTGGTATTCAACAAGCATTAAATACCATCGCTTCCAAGATTTTAATGGCTTATTCCATATAAAATCCAATCCATTTAACTTTGATATTCTCTCTTGGCTAAGTTTTCCCTTTTTACGGAAATACCTTTGAGTAATGACCCATAAGCTAAGACTTTGATTTTCTTCATATTTTGATGGGATCTCGCAGTTACCATGCTTAGTTTTGTACGCGGCTAGCGCGGCGTATTGATCTTCCCAAGTACTGTCTATAGTGTTCCAGGAAAAATCTATGTCATTTAATTTACATACTCTACTAGGTTCGAGAACACCCTTTATTTTGCTCACTCTTTGGTTAGCCACCCATCCTGCGAGTTTTTTATTCTCTATAAATCTCTTTGGGACATTGCAGTGCCCAAATCTATATTTGTACTCCAAAAGCTGACCATATCGTTCATCCCAAGTAGTCCCTAGTTTTTCAATACAAACAGCCGTTATGCACATCTGTAGATTTTTTAAGGTTAATTCTGGGCCAAGAAAATCAACTTTCTCTCTAAATCGAGAGTCATCGTAGCCCCCGGTTCGACCTTTCTCCATGCGCATTTGCTGTATGATATCGACTAAAATATCATCTTGTTCTTGCATCGCCTGGAGGACATATGCAACTTCTTCAAAATCAGTTCTTTCAAGAGCCTCTTCTACTGTCTCACCTTTGGGA
This sequence comes from Deltaproteobacteria bacterium, assembly GCA_024280485.1. GTDB lineage: Bacteria > Desulfobacterota > Desulfuromonadia > Desulfuromonadales > Geopsychrobacteraceae > Geopsychrobacter. The sequence continues at coordinate 12,009 of JAJRQB010000107.1, read as the reverse complement.
ACATTGAGAAACAATGGGATTAGTACGTAACCAACTGTTTTTAAGTCTGATTTACGCATTGCTCGTCCGGTGGCCTGGACAATGTCAACCTTACTTTTTTTGGGAGAAAGAAAAGCAACCATGTCAACTGCGGGCACATCAACACCTTCAGTCAAACATCTTGCATTTGACATAATTGCCCTTGTTGCAAGGGAAAATTCTTTCATATGGGATTCACGTTCGGCAGTTGGCATGGTCCCCCTCACGTGTCCCGTCCAAAAATTAGGGAGATGTGCTCGAATCCCTTCTCCACCTTGGCCAGTAAACGATTGCGCCGATTTTACTGACTGGTGGAACGTAAAGATTCGATGCACTCCATAACAATCAATGGCCTTTTGCAATGCAATCTGATTAGCCACTTGCCGGGCCTTAACCAAATCACCGTCTACAATTACTTCACCCCTTCGCAAAATTTCATCGTTGACCATTTCAGAGGTCACTGCGGAAATGATTATTTTGTAATTGCAGATTATTTTTTTTTGAGCGGCTTCGGCGAATGTTAATTTATATGAAATAGGCCCGTAAACTTCTGGGCTATCCATTGAATAAACAACCTTCAACTCACCTTCTTTGTTTTTTTTGCTTACGTCATAGTGTCTTGGGGTCGCAGTAAGAAATAGTCGCTTTCGAGCCTGAAGATTATTGTCATCTAGAGCAAAGCCAAAAAGGGCCCCTTTTCGGCCTGCAGTCTTATGTGCCTCATCAAAAATGGCTAGATCAAACGGGGGAAGGCCTTTCATACCCTCTGCAACAACCTTTGCAGATTGATACGTTGCAAAAACAACTCGAGCACCTGAAAAATTGTGTGAAAGAAAATCCCTTAGTTTTTTGGGTTCACTTGTCACCGTAAAATCAAGATCAGACTGCCGAACGACAAAGTCATCCGCCCCCTTGTCGACATTCTGTTCAGAGCAGACACAAAGATATGGAAGGTCGTTGTAGGTTGTTTCTTTGAGCCATTCGTGTAGGGTCTGGCGAACAAGTGCTAAGGATGGGACTAGGACCAAAATTGTCTTGGCTCCGATTTTCTCGGCAACCCATAAAGCTACAAGTGTCTTGCCGCTTCCACAGGCCATCACTGACAATTGCCTGTCATGCTTCTTAAATTTATACAGGATTACATCAAGGGCTTCCCGCTGGTGTGGCAGAGGTTCTTTTTTCTTAACTTCGATGAAACTGCCTTTGATCCAAGCTGAAATAATCTCGAAGTCCTTTGGCCCTAAGCGCTCAAGATCATTTCCACGGATAAAGACTACGTTTTGCCGTTTATCGATTACAGCCGATACGTCATCACAATTGGTGAAAATTATTCTTTGCGAGATATTGGGTGAGTCCGTAAGACCCACAAACGTGGACAATTCACGCCACGCAAGGGCTGACCGACCTGTTCGGAATTTGACTTGGTAGGCATGGTACTCAGATAGGGTTGTCTCTAGCACACCGTCCACACCCATATCATCGTCGGGAAGGGAAAGGTGTTTCCTCAAGGTGGGCAGAAGCCCTTTTTCTGGCCAAACCTCTTTCGCCTGGGATATTTTTTGCGTTGCTAAATATGCCTCAGCAAAAACCTCGAATGCATTCCCTATATCCTGCATTGAAGGCAATGACGATATTCGCTTTTCAAGCTGGTTAAAATTTGTAAGTTCATTGAAAAGACCATTCCCCATGAACTGTCTGGCACTCTGATGTTTTGCCCCCATCCTACTCAAACCTCCTTGATGCGCTAAGCCCTACATAACAAGCCAATGGCAATAGTAAGCTTTTATTCATCTAGACGACAGGGCTAATACTTGCAACACCATAAATCTCTTCCGACCTTAGATCATTTCTAGGTGGTACAGGTAAGCTGAAGGCCGGGGCCAGGAATATTTCGGTGAAGCAATACCTTTTCCCATAACTCACTATTAACAATACAAAAAAGCCCCAGCCTATTTTTACGGGCCGGGGCTTTCCTATGAGTTATCCTATATTGAGGTCTTGCTTCACCTTAGGATTAAAACCACACTTCTCGGGGAGATTTAGCTCAAAACTCCTGCAAATCGAGATGACTAAAATCCCTGAACGTTGCTCAACCAGACAAAATCTATCAGGTCAGATTTCGATTAACACATATGCGCTAAGCCCGAGGAACAATCGAGGTGCTTGCCTGATATTTATAGTTCGGAATCGCTGTCAGCATCGTTTTCATTTATCTTCATCACTCATTCTGCTCAGCAACAACCGGCGCAACAGCCTCCAACTGCCAAATATCCCGATTGTATTCTGCAATTGTGCGATCACTTGAAAAGCGCCCGCTGGCAGCAGTATTGAGAATACTCATTCGTGTCCAGTGCTCCTCATCACGATAAGCTTCGGCGACACGCTGCTGCGCATCGACATAGCTGCGGAAATCAGCCGCCGTCATCCATGGATCATTGGGGCTGGTAATGCCCTGCAGGATCGGATCGAATATATTGTGTTCAAGCTGGTTGAAATGACCACTCCGCAGCAGTTGCACGACGCGACGTAGATCTTCATCGGCCGCAATGATTGCTGTCGGATCGTAGTGGCCGCGTAGTTCCTCAACCTCTTCAGCGGTCATACCGAACAGAAAGAAATTATCCTCTCCGACCTCCTCCAGAATTTCAACATTGGCCCCATCCAGGGTCCCGATGGTCAGAGCACCATTCATCATGAACTTCATATTTCCAGTTCCAGAAGCCTCTTTCCCCGCCGTCGAAATCTGCTCAGAGACATCAGTCCCGGGAGCAATGATTTCCATAGTGGAAACTCGATAATTTGGCAAAAAAGCCAGACGGAGACGACCTGCAGTAACAGGATCGGAATTAATGACATTAGCCACATTGTTAATCAGCTTAATAATACACTTGGCCATAAAATAGCCGGGGGCGGCCTTGCCACCGATGAGCACACAGCGCGGCGTCCAATCCTCAGTATCCCCGCGCTTAAGACGATCGTAGAGATGAATAACATGGAGGAGATTAAGTAATTGCCGTTTGTACTCATGAATACGTTTGACCTGCACGTCGAAGATCGCATTTAGGTTGAAAGTCACACCGCAATCTGCTTCGACTAACTGTGCCAGACGTTGTTTGTTCTGTTGTTTAACTGCCGCCCAGCGCTTACGAAAGGTTGGATCTTCAGCGTAAGGAACTAAATGGGTCAGTCGGGAAAGATCTGCGACCCAGCCTTCGCCAACTGTCTCGGTGATGAATCGTGAAAGTTCAGGATTACACCAAGCAAGCCAGCGGCGCGGCGTGACACCGTTGGTCTTATTATTAAATTTCTTCGGCCACAGAGCGAAAAAGTCCCTGAACAGACCTTCAGATAGCAAACGTGAATGAAGAGCTGCGACACCATTGACAGAGAAACTACCGATAATCGCCAGATAAGCCATCCGCACCTGCGGAACAGCACCCTCCTCAATTATCGACATACGACTTTGACGTTCGGTCTCTCCAGGCCAACGCTGAGCAACCTCAGCCAGAAAGCGCGCGTTGATTTCGTAGATGATCTCGAGCAGACGCGGCAACAGACGAGAGAAGATCGGGACTGGCCATCGCTCCAGGGCCTCTGGAAGCAAAGTATGATTGGTGTAAGCCATGGTATTACTCGTGATTTCCCAGGCCTCATTCCATTCCAGCCCCTGCTCATCCATGAGCAGACGCATCAGCTCAGGTACAGCACAACTGGGATGGGTGTCGTTGAGTTGAAAGCGATTCTTGGCGGCAAAGTTTGAAAAATCTTTACCATGCAGGCTGACCCAGCGATCCACAACATCCTGCAGACTTGCCGAGGCGAGGAAGTACTGTTGGCGCAATCGCAACTCTTTACCACTCTCGCTGGCATCATTGGGATAAAGGACCAGCGTAATCTGCTCGGCCGTATTCTTGGCCGCGACAGATTCAGGGTAAAGGCCGGCGTTAAACTCACCAAGGTCAAATTCATCGGTGGCGCAGGCCTTCCAGAGGCGCAAAGTATTGACCGTTCCATTCTGGTAACCGGGAACTGGGACATCGTAGGGAACAGCCAGCACATCATGACTGTCTACCCAGCAGGCCTGTTTTCTCCCGCTACTATCAGGATGCCATTCGGTACGGCCTTCGAAGCGTATCCTTTGCGTATACTCGGGACGCTCCAGCTCCCAGGGATTCCCTTCGCGTAACCAGTGATCGGGTTCCTCAATCTGTTCGCCAGCGACAATCGACTGACGGAACATGCCATATTCGTAGCGTAATCCGTAGCCGGTGACCGGCAATTGCAAGGTGGCGCAACTGTCGAGAAAACAACTGGCGAGTCGTCCCAGGCCGCCATTGCCAAGCCCGGCATCTTGCTCGACCTCAACCAGGTCCTCCAGCTCCATTCCCAGACAGTTCACTGCCAGCTCTGTCACCTCGTCAAGGTCAAGATTGAGTGCAGCGTTCCCCAATGCTCTCCCCATTAGAAACTCAAGGGACAGATAGTAGGCATGACCAGCATTTGCACCTTCATAACCGTAGCGGGTGTTCTTCCAACGTTCGAGGAGTCGCTCACGCAGGCTCAACACCAATGCCTGATAAGCATAGTGAGCCGACTGGCAGTGACGGTCTCGACCCAACGTATGGGAGTAATATTTTCTAAAATCCTCAACCAGGCTGTGAACATCCATGCCGAGGGGAGGTAAATCGGTCAGACTTGCATCAAATTTTTTCCTTAGATTCCTGGCATCCATTGTTTCACCTTCGCTAAGTTGCAGATTTTAACTCCTAACCAGCCACATCACTTAGAATCAGAAGTATCAATGCTTAATTTACCTCAAAGAGGTGAACCTGTCGCTTGTCGATGCAAATAAAACTTCTTTTATTGATAAATCATCATGCTATGAATTCAGAACAGGGATCGTAAGCTGGCGGAACCTTCATCACAAGATTAAGCTGAGTTACCCCCCTTCCACCAACAGGCCCTCAGGAAGTAGAATAGGGGCAGGGAGGTGCGTATGTATACTCTAAAAATTGTCGATCAGACCTATTGGCGAGACAGCTGGTCAGCCCGTATCGGTCAATCACTCAACATCAAAAGCAGCACCTACGATCTGTTTGTATTTGACGAAGAAACGAACAAAGACAAAATTTCCAAGGTGTTGGAAGGGATACCCTCTGAGGCCTATGAGCTCTTCAGAGTCCACCCGAGTGAATCAGGGGCTTGCGAAATCGATACCGACAACGGCCAGTGCTACGATGAGGACTGACCTGATAGATATTTGATGCACAAACCACCCCCTTTACTGAGGATTCAACCGGGGTCGGTACGTTCTGACGATTTTACGCCTTCATCAGCTTTCAGCTTGACACTATCGATCTTCTCAGGCTCATCTGCAGTGTCCTCAGGAGAGGCCGGACTGTTCTGCGTCTGTCTATCCTTCTCTTCAGGACTCTCATCTTCAGCAGTCGGCGTGACCAATTCACCGATAAACAGACTGCCGTTATGGACCAGAAAGCAACTGGCCAGCCCTTCGGTCAATTCTACGAGACGCTCAGCATATTCGGATTCTTTCCCCTTTTCGGGGCAGGCAAGGCCAAGTAAAACCAGATCCGCCTCGGCACTCCAGCAAGAACATGATTGGAACAGATTACTTTGCCAGCATATTGCTTGTTCTCCCCTTCTACTGTTACATTTTGAGAATGAAAACTCTCGAAATCTATTTTGATTATATTTGACCCTGGTGCTACTTCGGTGCCGTGCGCATCGACCAACTTCAGCAAGAGTTCGAGTTTGACTGCCGCTACCGACCGTTCCCGTTACACCCGGAAACACCGATGGAAGGGATGAGTCTCGAGCAACTGTTCGAGGGGCGCCTCGACATCCCCGCAGTCATGGAGCAGTTATCTCAAGTTGCCGCATCCCTCAGCCTCCCCTTTGGCCGCCGGAGTCACACTTACAACAGTCGTAATGCCCAGGAACTCGGCCTCTGGGTGACGCAGCAGGGGAAATTCGACCTTTATCTGGATGCAGTCTATCGCGCCTACTTCGTGGAGGGTATCAACATCGCCAGACCGGAAGAGCTGCTGCTGATCATCACTGCCCTGGGTCTCTACACCGATGAGGCACAGCGGGTTCTGGAAGAGAAGAGTTGCGCTGCCGCACTCGATCATGATCTTGATCTGGCTATTTCTGCTGGGATCAGGGCCGTACCAACACTGAGATACGAGGGACGTGAGCTGGTCGGGTTCCAGTCTATTGAGGCTTGTCGCCAGTTAATCACTGGTTAAACCTCTAAAAAAGTTGTAGCTTTCCGCAGAGCAGACACGAAACCCTGAAAGGACAGTTCACCATGACGGAGCAGAATCTTTTCTGCGTAGATCTTGACCAACCCAGTCTACCCGGCTTTCGGCGCTTTATCAGCAGCTGGTGCTGGCAGAGTAACGGGTTCAGGCTGCTGATCGACCCGGGACCACTCTCGACCATCCCGCACCTGCTGCGGGAACTACGCAAAGCTGGGGTTGAGCATCTCGACTATATCCTGCTGACCCATATCCACATCGACCATGCTGGTGGCGCCGGAGAACTGCTGAAACACTACCCGGCCGCGCAGGTGATCTGCCACCCTGATGGCATCCGCCACATGATCGACCCCACCAAGCTCTGGCAGGGTTCCCTTCAGGTGTTGGGAAAAACTGCAGAAGCCTACGGAGAAATCATTCCAATTCCAGCAGAAAAAATCGAGTTTATTGAACAGATCGGCGACACCGGCATCCACACCTTTTTGACGCCAGGGCATGCCCAGCACCATTGCTGCTACCTGGCCGAGGACCTGCTCTTTGCCGGAGAAGTCGCCGGAGTCCGGAGTGAGGTTCCACAAGGGATCTATATGCGCCCTGCAACCCCTCCCCGTTTCATTCTGGAAGTGGCCCTCGACTCCATACAACGAATGATCGACCTGGCGCCTCAGCGAATGATTTTCGCTCATTACGGGCTCGTCGATGACGCCCTGACCCACCTGAACATTGGTAAAAAACAACTGCAGCTCTGGGTTAAAGGTGCCGCAGCCACTGCAGAACTCGAGGGGGAGGAGCGCGTAGAGGCCTTTTACAACTGGCTGATTGAGCGCGATGCGAACTTTGCCCTGATCGATCAAATTCCAAAAGACATGTTTGAACGCGAGCGTGAGTTTATTGGTAATTCACTGCGCGGTATGGCCGGGTACGTCGCCGGTCTGAGTATTGAACAACGCCGACAACTGGCGGCATAGGAGAGGGGCACTCGTGAGTCAAGACGTACCAACGACACCATGGATCTGCCATGTATGCGAGACCAGCGGAATCGGCGAAAGCCAGACCTGCTGTAGTTGCTTCAAGGTCACCTGCGCAAAACATCTTCAACATGTCTCCAGCTACAACCCGGAGACCGGCCTCTACCAACTGATGCCGATCTGCCTCGATTGTGCGATTCGTGAAACAATCCAGTAATGAGGTGCCCGTGAGCAGACCTATGGCCCAGCGGGTTGCCACCATGCAACCCACCATTTTCACGACCATGACCGAACTGGCAATCAAACATGCGGCGGTCAATCTGGGTCAAGGTTTCCCCGACTTCGACCCGCCAGACTTTATTCGCGATGCCGCAATTGAAGCTTTGCGCGGTCCGTACAATCAATATGCTCCCGGTTCAGGACAACCGCAACTTCGTCAGGCGATAGCAGCACGGATGGCAAATCGCTATCAGTTGAATTACGATCCACAGAGTGAAGTTCTGGTCACTGTCGGTGCGACTGAGGCCTTGTTTGCCGCGATGATGGGACTGCTCGATCCTGGCGATGAGGTGATCCTGTTCGAACCCTGCTTTGACTCCTACCGTCCAGCTATCGAATTAGCGGGGGGGAAGGTTTGCAGCTATACCCTGCTCTCACCTCAATGGCAGCTTGACCCGACAGAGCTCGAAAGTCTGATCAGTTCACGTACCCGTTTAGTGCTCCTTAACAGCCCGCAAAACCCGATCGGCAAGGTCTATAATCGCGCGGAACTCGATCTGATTGCGGGGCTCTGCATCAAGTATAATTTGATCGCAATAACTGATGAGGTCTACGAAGCGATTCTGTTTGACGGCCAGCAGCACATTCCCTTGGCCAGCTTGCCGCAGATGCAGGAACGGACCCTGACGATCTCTTCACTGGCCAAAACCTTCAGCGTGACCGGCTGGAAAGTTGGTTGGGCGGCGGGACCTGCTGAGCTGATCGAGGCACTGCTGCGGGCCAAGCAATTCATCACCTTCTGTGGAGCTTCGCCCTTACAGATTGCAGGGGCCAAGGCATTGGAAGTCGGTGAAGAGTTTTACCGGAAACTTTCTGAAGACTACTGTCAGAGGCGTGATTTTCTCTACTGCCTGCTAAGGGACTGCGGGATGAATGTGCTGCAGTCGCAAGGAACCTACTATCTGATGGCTGATATCTCAGATCTGGGTCGAGGGGATGATGTGGAGTTTTGCCGTTGGCTGGTTGAGAAGGTCGGGGTCGCGGCCATACCAGCCAGTCCCTTCTATGCCAATGCGATCGACGGCCAACATCTGGTTCGGTTCACCTTCTGCAAATCCTGGCCAGTACTTGAAGAAGCTGAGCGTCGGCTGAAGCAAGAGTTCACCTCTTAAACGGGGGTACCCTGTACTTCATAAAACCTCGTAATATTGCGCTGGGATTTGGCGTGCCAACAAGGCGTACTTTCAGTTGCATAGCCATAGCTATGTCACTGTTAAAGTGCAACGCAGCTGGTGTGACAAATAACCAGTAAGATACGAATGTTTATGGTGTACAGGGTACTAGGGGCAGCCCTTTTTCATACCAATCCTGTATCCCTCCCGCTAAATGACGCGCTTGTCGATATGGGGTCTGGGCATGCAAAAAATTGAGAATTATCCCGCTACGATGTCCACTATGACAGATCAGCACCAGATCATCTTTCGGACCGGCAACGTTTGCCAAGTTCTCTAACCAACCCGCAGGATCGGCATGGCCAGCGGCATCAAAAAAAGTCAGTTGATGGCTGCCTGTAATGACGCCCGTCGAGCGCCACTCCGCGGCACGCCGGATGTCAACCAGCACTTTTCCTTCTGACTGTGCGGCTAACTCTGTCGCAGTCAATTCCATTATTCTGCTCTTTTTCGTCACTATATTTAGGACAAGAATGGCCAACCCGGAATCTCTGGTTGGCCATTTCAACGTCATCTGAAAATTTTTCAGAAAGAGAAAAAACTACTCTTCCGGCTGCGCTTCCTTGGGCTTCTTGGTGCGATGACCCGGCTTGACCAGAATTTCCAAATAAAAGGATTCGAGCTGCTTTTCTTCGGCCTGCGAAATGTATTTGTTGATTTCAGACAGATGGATGACAACACTACTGTCCTCATCCTCGCCGTATCGACAATCAAAATCCCAGAAATCGACATTGAGAGGGAGAGTCTTGCCCCGTTCTCTTTTAATATACTTTTTCACTTCATATTTAATGGCCTCTACAAGCCTTGGGACTTGGATCTTCGGGTGGGTCATTTTAAATGTTTTTTTCATAGTGATTCCGTAAGCTATGTTCGATTTTATTAAGCACAAACTGCGATGGGTGACAAGGTATCACCAAAAGGTCGATTTCCAAATCATTTACATACGCAGTTAGAAAGTTACTGTCGCACCAGACGCACCAGTCGTGGTTTCTGTCCGCAGTTGGTGCGAAAGGGATTAATATCCAAGCCACCACGACGCGTGTACCAAGCCTGCACAGTTAATTGCCGGGGCTGGCAATAGCGCTGCAGATCAACAAAAATACGCTCTACACACTGCTCATGGAATTCATTGTGTTGGCGAAAGGAGATCAGGTAGCGCAGCAAGGCTTCTCGATCAATCCTTGGTCCGGCATATTCGATCAGCAAGCTACCCCAATCTGGCTGATTGGTAACAAGACAATTACTCTTAAGCAGATGGCTATGGAGAATTTCAGAGACCTGATCTTTCGGATCGGCACAGAGCCCTTCGGGTTGCAGTTGGTAGTTATCGATCTTAATATCCAGATTATCCAGACAGTCCCCCGGGAGCTGAGCAAGTAAATGTTCGGCTTCTGCCAGAGTCATGAGTTCAACCTCAACCAAGGCCCCGCTCGCCGCCGATAAATCGTTCTGTAACCGTTTTCCCAATTCATCCCGGCTATTGAGATGGGTTTGATTGAATGAGTTCAGATAAAGCTTGAACGACTTCGATTCGATCAAAAAAGGCGATTCACAGGCAAAAGAAAACCGCGCCATCGCCACCTGCGGCATCCCATTGCTGTTCAACCAGGAGAGTTCATATCCGTTCCAGAGGTCTATCCCCGAAAAGGGCAGGTCAACCACAACGCCGATTTCATCACGTTTAACTTGACGCGGGAAAGGACATAACAGTGTCGGATCATATTGCGAGACATAGGCCGAAGCCTTTCCCAGGGGAATATTTTTCGTGTAATCGTCCAACATTGACCTTCTTTCTTGATCGAATTGAATGCTGTAGTGTCCGCCAGCCATCCTGCTCTTGTCAATCACCAGAGTCTCTTGACCCCGACACCGGGAGATCAGTTATAGTGGAAAAATATAAAGGGGAGAGAGTAAATGAGTGATGATCATTGTCCGACACCAAAAAAACATCCGAAACACCTCTGCAAACTGAAAAAGAAGGGGAAGCTTGACGAACTGGCATCTCGTAGCGCGAAGCCAACGACCAGCTGTGACAAATGTGGAGCACAGGGCAATCTTGCTGAAGATGTCTGTCACCCCAAAAAGCTGTAAGGAGTCATCGTATGCCAATAACAGGTGAATGCTTTTGCGGTGAAGTCAGATACCGAATCGCAGGTCCCCTGTACGACGCACGCTCCTGCCATTGCTCAAGGTGCAGAAAAGCCTTCAGCTCTCAGGCTTCTGCACCGGTTAATCCAGAAGACTTTACATGGCTGGCGGAAGTAGCAACCTGAAATAAGATGGGACAAAAAACTTCAAATTTTTCCGATCACAAGCCAGGCTCACAAACGTAAATACAGCTATTCCGCAACCGGGAGATCCGGTTACGAAATAGCTGTATTCTCTGTGCGAGCCTTGCGTTATACCTTTTTCAATCCCGATCAGCCCCCTTTGATGTAATTTTCCAGCTGTCCGATGATAAATTCCTTCTCGGCGATTGAGGCCTTAACCAAATCACCGATCGATACCATCCCAACCAGCTCGTCATTGTCGAGGACCGGAAGATGCCTACAGCGCTTTTCGGTAACAACAGCCATACACTCTTCAACTGTCTGCTCAGGACGAGCGTAACAGACCATCTCTGTCATTATTTCACGGGCTGAAAGCTGGAGAGAGGAAAGTCCCTTAAGAATAACTTTGCGGGCGTAGTCGCGCTCAGAGATCACTCCAGCCAACCTGCCATCTTGCATCACAAGCAACGCGCCAACATTCTCATTCGCCATCATTTCCAAGGCGGCAAAAACACTATCATCGGCATTGATGGTAAAAACATGCCCCCCTTTAAGTCGTAGAATATCTCGAACCGTTTTGATCATAGTCTTCTCCTTTTCTGGCCAACATTGAATAGATATCTATTGTCTTAGCTTATCGAACTGTATTCCCTTGTCAATTTGCGGAGATATAGCGTCACGCAAGTAGCAGGGTATCAACAGCTTGCAACCTTTGCTAAATCACGCAGCAAGCTGCGGGTATTAAACCCACATATGATTAAGGTAAATGCGTCCTATGAAAGGAAAGTCGATAACAGTTGCAAAATAAATCCTTGCGTTTGAAAATATTTCCATGATAAAGAGAATTAACTTTAGAATCGCCGTACAGGTGTTGGGTACTGAAAAACACAGGGTGTCTGATGGTTTGAAACCACTACGACTCTGTTAGCCGTAGTGGTTAAGTCAATATCCAGCGTCTCTGTACGGCACTGGTTTCCGATAGAATACGGAAACGCAAAGGAGCAAAAAGATGGCAGAAGGT
>JAJRQB010000106.1 GCA_024280485.1 Deltaproteobacteria bacterium | reverse complement strand
AGGTAAGCAGGGTTGAAACGGGTTACCTGCCTCAGGCTTATTGAGAGAGAAGAATGAACAGGAGCCGTGTACGAGGCCCGTACGCACGGTTCTGTGAGAGGGATGAGATGAGCTGGTTGCTCATCTCACCCTACTCGATTGTAGGGTATTCAGTATTTTTTGCTTCACTAAGCTTTTGGGTTCTGGAAGCAAGGCCGCACAAAATCCAAGACGTTTTCCCTGTCGAATTTTACTACTTATATAAATGCATCAGCTTCGATTGAAAGCAGTTCCCAGAAGCAAGACCCTGATTTTTGATAACTTGAATCGGTACGATCAATCCTTGAATAATGTCGGATCACAATATGGAGCAACATACCAAGTAATTGCGGCCACAAAAGTGATTCCGGTAGTCAGTACTAAATTATGTGGATCTAAATTTCAGGTGTTTCGAAACCATTGTTCTTTTCAAATAAGGCCGTAACTTGAACATCTTAACGGTAAAGACTATGGTGTCCTCACAGATTTGAACTCAGCGGTCTAATTCAGAATTCTTTAGGAACTATTCCTCCGTATGGCAAAAATAAAAGTAGAAAACTTATATAAGATCTTCGGTAAAAACCCCAAAACAGCCATAGATTTCATGGGAAAAGGCTGGTCCAGAGAAGATCTCCTGAAAAAAAAGAAACTTTCTGTTGCAGTTAAAAAAGTATCCTTTGAGGTCTCTGAGGGTGAAATTATCGTCATAATGGGGCTGTCCGGCAGTGGAAAATCAACCATCATCCGCTGCCTGAATCGGCTCATCAAGCCAACCTCCGGCAAAGTTTTTATTGATGGAATCGATGTCACAACTCTTTCCGATAATGAACTGCGCAAGCTGCGCATGAACAGCTTCGGCATGGTTTTTCAGAAATTTGGCCTCTTCCCTCACCGGACTGTGGTGCAAAATGTCGAGTATGGTTTGGAAGTTCAAGGGGTTGATAGGGCTGACCGCCGCGCTAAGGCCTTGGAGACATTGGACCTGGTGGGGTTGGTGGGGTGGGAAAACTCATACCCTGAGCAACTCAGCGGGGGGATGCAGCAGCGTGTCGGTCTGGCTCGAGCGTTAGCAGTCGACCCCGACATCCTGCTTATGGACGAGGCTTTCAGTGCTCTTGATCCCCTAATCAGGCGGGAAATGCAGGACGAGCTGTTGGCCTTACAGAGTCGGCTCAATAAGACCATAGTTTTTATCACCCATGACCTCGATGAGGCTCTAAAGTTGGGGGATAAGATTGTTATTCTCAAAGATGGTGAAATCGTTCAGCAAGGCCCCCCGGAAGAGATTCTGACTCAACCAGCCAATGACTACGTCGCCAAATTTATTGGCGATGTTGACGTCACTAAAGTTCTCACCGCGCAGTCTGTCATGGTTAAGGCTGCTGTGGTCATATATCCTAAAGATGGCCCCAAAACCGCCCTGCGCAAGATGAAAGAGCTGGGCATTACCAGCATGATGGTCGTCAACAAGGATCGCCAGTTGCAGGGCATGGTAACTCTTCTGGACGCTTCCCGCCTTGCCAGTGAGCAGGATAAAAGCCTTGATTCTATCCTTAAGGCCGCGGCAACGATCCCGCTTGATACCGGCATCAACGAGCTTTTTGGGCGCGAAGATTTTCCCCTTGCGGTGATCGATGATGATAATAGGCTGCAAGGGCTGATCGTGCGCGGTGCTCTGCTGGCGGCCCTGGCAGACCGACCGAATCCCTGATCTGTTTTTTCCGACCGGACGGCGATTGTAGCCCGTCATAATCTTTTTTGAGGGTTTCACCAATGGAGTTTGTACAGATTCCCCTTGGCAAATTTGTGGAGCGGATGGTTCTTTGGTTGACGGATAATTTTTCCGATGCCTTTGATAGTATCACCGCAGTCATCGACGTGGTGCTGAACCAGATCGATGATTTATTGCTCTGGCTGCCGTGGCCGGTAAGTATCGCTCTTTTTATGTTGCTGGCCTGGCGCAGTGCCGGGCGTAGTACTGCCTTGATGACCGGGATTTGCCTTTATCTTCTGGGTAGTTTTGGGCTATGGGAAGAAGGCATGAGTACCCTGGCTCTGGTGGTAACTGCTGTGTTTATTTCTATCCTGATGGGGCTTCCACTGGGCATTCTTTCAGCTCGAAGTGACCGGATAGAGAAACTGATGCGACCGCTGCTGGATGGGATGCAGACCATTCCCTCTTTTGTCTACCTGATCCCGGCGGTGATGTTTTTTGGTATCGGTAACGTACCCGGGGTTCTATCCACGGTCATTTTTGCCCTGCCGCCAATGGTACGCTTGACCAGCCTGGGCATCCGCCAAGTTCCTGAAGAACTCATTGAGGCCGCCCAGTCGTTTGGCTCCTCAGACTGGCAGATGCTGACCAAGCTGCAGATCCCGCTGGCGCTGCCGTCGATTATGGCCGGCATCAACCAGACCGTTATGATGGCCCTGTCTATGGTGGTCACTGCAGCGATGATCGGTGCTGGAGGGCTGGGAGGTAATATCCTCTTCGCCATTCAGCGTGTCGAGTTGGGCATGGGGGTGGAAGCCGGACTCGGCATCCTGTTTATCGCCATTGTTCTCGACCGCATTCTCCAAGGCTATTCGAAAAAATTGCGCGAAGCCAAGCACCTTTAGATTTTATTCACTGATGGGTGGAAGTAATACTGATTTTAAAGAAGGAGAATCGATGAAAATGAGTAGAAAACTGAAGAAATGGGGCCTGTCCCTGATCCTTATGGCCATGATCGCCCTGATGATGCCGGGAACAGCTCTGGCGGCGCGAAAACATGTGGTGATCGGCGGGATGAGTTGGGCCGGATCCAATGCCATCGAGCAGGTCATGAAATACGTGCTGGAGGAGAAACTGGACATCCGGGTGAAGATCATCCCCATCTCCGCCTCTTTATGTTGGCCGGCCCTTGAAAAGGGTTCGGTCGATGTGTATCCGGACATGTGGATGCCCAATCAGCAGGCGGGTTTTGATAAGTACGTGACCGAGCGCAAAAGTGTGGCCGTTAGTCTCAGTTACGATAAGGCCGTTCAGGGCTTTTACATGCCGGCTGCTCTGGCCAAAAAGAACGGTATCAAAAGCATCTTCGACCTAAAGGGTAAGGAGGCCATGTTCGATACCAATGGCGACGGTCAGGGGGAGATCTGGGCCGGTCCCTTTGATTGGGAAGCCTCGGAGATCAATAGCTCCAAGATTAAGGAGTACGGCCTGGACTTGGAACCGGTCAAGGTTCAACAGTGGCTGTTCCTGGCGATGATGAAAGAGGCCATGCGCAAGGATAAACCGATCATCTTCTACTACTGGGAACCGGAGTGGCCGATGGCCAAGTACGACCTGGTTCGCCTGGAGGAACCGCCTAACAACGAGACCTGCTGGCAGCATATCAAGGGCGATTCCAAGGCCACTAAGATTTCCTGCGCTTTTCCCGATGCTTCCGTTTACGTCGGTGTCTCAAAAAAGTTGGAGACGAGAAACCCCAAGGCCTTTAAGTTCTTGACGAACTTTAACATTCCTATTGAGGAAGTCAGCAAGCTGATCTCTGAAGTTGAAGATGTCCCCGGCAATCCCAAGAAGCCAGCGGATGAGGTGGCCAAGGCCTGGGTGGATGGACATCCGGAAATTGTCAAGCAATGGTTGTCCGGCATTTAGTCGCACCGCAGCCTTTTCATCTGGGGCAAAAAAGTGAAACGAAAAAAGCCTGGGATCCCCGGGCTTTTTTCGTAAGGATGGAGGCTGTTCCACAAAAAAAGCGTATTCCCGTGGCATCTGATCACCGGTTCTGTCCCTAATCATCTACTACCAATAAAACAGCACACGAGTTGTTCGCGTATTATCAAATATTAGCAGTAGTGTCGGCGGCAAGCCGTAACCAGCAAGCCCCTTCATTTCATTTCGCAAGTATCCTGTCAAAATGTTTTGCGGCGGGGGTCAAGGAGCCAAGCGCTCAATCACCCAGTTATCTGTACTGTTACGCCGATAACGCAGGCGGTCGTGAAGACGGTCTTCCCTCTCCTGCCAAAACTCCAGCGAATCGGGAACAACTCGATATCCGCCCCAGTGCAGGGGGCGGGGCACGTTCTTCCCTTCGAACGTGCGGGTCATATCTTTAAACTGGTTTTCCAAGAAGAATCGGTCCCGAATGACCTGGCTTTGGGGCGAAGCATGAGCCTCAATTTGATGGCCCCGAGGTCGCCCGGTAAAATACTCATCAGACTCGCCAGGCTCCAGCGTTACCACCGTGCCTTCGATTCTAACCTGGCGGGAGAGTGGCAACCAACAGAACACCAGAGCTGCAAGCGGATTCTCTTGCAGGTTTTGCGCTTTTTGGCTCTCATAGTTCGTGAAAAAGACAAAGCCCCGTTCATCGAGCCCCCTGAGCAACACGATGCGCGCCGATGGTTTCCCTTGCTGATTTGACGTTGCAAGGGTCATCGCATTTGGCTGCGGAAGTCCCGCCTGCTCGGCTTCCTGAAGCCAGCTGTTGAACTGTTGGATAGGGTCGGGATCTATGCTGTCAAGCTGCTGTCGTAATTTTTTTCCATTGTCCATAATATGGGAGCCTCGAATCAAGATACGCATTTGCCAATACATTGGGATTTCAAAGCACAGTGTTCTGAAAGAGGATATTAGCATATTAGGAGTTTACTGCAGTTGCGAGAGTCGCAGTTTTGCCGGTAGTTCTCTATTGAATCTGAACCCAGTTTATCCCAACATGATCAGCCTGAAATTATGGGCTGCTATTCTTGTCCAGCCGCTTACAAACCACTGCCGATTAAGTTAAGATTCAGCTAACGCTACCAGCATGGTAGCCGACGAAACTGCGGTCGCAGCCTTTCACGCAAAAGGACGGAATTCATGAGTTATGTATTTTTGAACGGTAAGTTCGTCAAGAGCGAGGAAGCGACGGTCTCGGTTTTTGATCAGGGGCTCTTGTATGGTGATGGAATCTTCGAGAGTTTCCGCTCGGTCAGCGAGCGGCTTTATAAGTTTCCCCGCCACTTCGAGCGGCTGATGAAGTCCGCTGCAGCCCTTAACTACCCGATCGGCCTCAACCAGCGAGAACTCGAAGAGATCCTGCTCAAACTGCGTGAGAAGAATAAGCTCAACAACGCTTACTATCGCGTCACTGTCACTCGCGGCAAAGGGCAGATCGGTTTTCGTCGTGACATGAGAAACGAACTGACGGTACTGATCATCGGCACCGAGTTCAAGGGATTTGAAGATTCCTACTACGCGGAAGGAATCAACCTGCATCTGGCCCAGACCCGTCGCAATGCACCCGAAGCGATCAGCCCGAAAATCAAGTCGACCAGTAACCTCAACAGTCTGTTGGGCAAGCTGGAGGCCAAGGCCGCCGGTGCGTTTGAGGTGATCATGCTTAACAGCAACCAGCACATCTGCGAAGGAGCCTCGTCCAATATCTTCTGGACTAAAGGCCAGTGGGTCTTCACCCCCGCACCCTCGACCGGACTCTTAGAGGGCGTCACTCGCGCCACTATTATTCGGCTATGTGAAGAGAAGCTCAACCTGCGCGTGATCGGTGGCGAATATAAACTCCAGGATCTCAAGTTCGCCGACGAGGTCTTTATTACCTCGACCACGCTTGAAGCCATGCCGGTGGTCAGGGTCGATGACTTCATTATCAACCAGGGCAAAGTTGGTCCGATCGCAAAGAATCTGCGTGCAGAAATGCATAGGGATATGACTTGTATTCCTGCGGATATAGTCGGAGGGGAATAGAGGTTTTACGAAATTCAAACGGGGATGTTTGCAACCGGATTAGTTTTTTTGGCGCTTTTTTGGGCAACCTTTGAATCAGGATAGTGTTTCTGCAGACAATCGCCGCAGATGCCATGACTGAATTCCAGATCGTCCTGCTCGGCAAAGTAGCTTTCAACGTTCATCCACTCTTCAGATTGACCCTCTCCTTCGATACGAATTTTCTTACAGTACATGCAGATCGGCAGTATCGCCTCCAGAGCCTCGACCTGCCGGCTCATCTTTTGCCGACCTTTATATAGATAAATAAGCAGAACCAGAACTATAAGGGTCGTAACCAGCAGAGAGGCGGCGCTTTTTATCAACAATAAATTGGTTCTTTGCGTGATGGGGGTGTAATCGAAGTAGGCTTCAATGACATAGGGGATTTCTCCCCCTTCGGCAATAATCGGGACATAGACTTCTGCCATATCCGAACTGCTCTCCTGACTATATTCGTCAAAATACTCATCACGATCTATCAGTTCTGAAACAATATTCCCGGCAAATGCCGCATTTCTATTCTCCCCAGGCAAAAATATCTTACCGATAAAATCCTTATCGATGGCGTATATAATTTCTCCGGATAGATCATAGATTCTGATATTCCTCAACCCGAGGAAACCGATTTTCTGTCTTACGTGATTGTCAAAATTGTCGAATGTTTCTGGGTTTTTCAGGTTGGAAATAAGGTCAGGCAAGCTGCGGTTAACAGCCAGGTCGCGTTCCAGCAGTCTCGCCATGGAGGTTGTGTGCCATTCAACATTGTACATCCCCTCGGCACGCAAAGAGATCCACTCCCGAACCATCAAGGGGACGAACAAAACAATAAAAACGAAGAGAACGGTCATCCCGAAATTTCTATCAATAAAACTTGTTTGATTTCTCATTGATACTTTCCCGTTTAAGTGTCCCCTTATTAGGGAATGTACAGGATTCGGGAGCTGTAGTCAAAGTGCAATCATCAGATTATATGGTTCATTCCCTCCTTCGGCCGCTGCCAATTCTGAATGTTGACGACAGAAACCCCGCGGTACATTGGTCCACCCGATGGGGCGACTCAACAACTTCTCTGGGTCTCGAATCAGGGGTCGACGCTCTGCATGTCTTTTCTCTAAATAGGGAGAGCGGAGTGCAAACCAATGGTTTTCTTGACAGTTGCGCAACGGAACCCTAAGCTGACACTGTCTTTTAATTGAATAATGATTATGACCAAGAGGGGAATGATGAAGGGATTCATCGTACGTAAATAGATACGAACCAGAACCGCTCACTCGGCTATGCCGTTGGGTGGTTCTTTTTGTTTTATGGGAGAAGAACGAAAGATGGCCGAAGATCAATTCGAAAAAGGCAAGGCGATGCTCGAAGAAGTCGCGCTGCGTTATGCCGCTGACCACGGTCTGCGTCCTGATAAGGTCGAATGGGACAACCAGGGGTATGAATGGTTGCTCAGGGTGATCGACGCCACGCACACGGTGCGGGTGATTTTCTCGCCGGACGAGATCGAGTTTTTTGCCGAGGATCTGCCGGAGAACCGGGAGACCAAGATGAAGATTCGCAATGCTTTTGCGAGTTTGTCGATGTAGGGGATTGCATAGCTGATTGATTAAACAGAGGAAGTGTCCTAACTGTTGTGAGGGCAGGGTGCTTGCTGTGACATTATCGTCCGTTCCGGTCGCAACCAAAAGGAGTAAGTCATGCTCAGTTTAGCTTCGGTATTTGAAGATAGTGCCAGGCAGTATTCCGAAAAAACCGCCCTGGTTTGTGGAACGACTCGGCTCAGTTACCGTCAATTAAGTCAGGCTGTCAACCGGATTGCCAATGGTTTAACGGCTGCCGGGATTGGCCGGGGCGACAACGTTGCCCTGAGTTGCCCAAACCTGCCTTACTTCCCCATGGTCTACTACGCCATCCTCAAGATCGGTGCCGCAGTGGTGCCGATCAACGTGTTGTCGACGGCCAAGGAGATTGCCTACTTTCTCAATGACAGTGATGCCAAGGCCTATTTCTGCTTTCAGGGGTCTGCGGAACTTCCGATGGCCGAGGAAGGCTTCAAGGGGTACCAGGGGGCGGATTTCTGCGAGCATTTCTGGGTCATGATGGCCGAGCCAGAGGCGTCTTCATCGGTGCCCGGGGCCGAGGCGTTAAGTCAGTTAATGGCAGGCCAGTCTGCCGAATGTGACATCACACTCACCAACTCTGATGATACGGCGGTACTCCTTTATACTTCGGGAACTACCGGAACTTCCAAGGGGGCTGAACTGTCCCACTCGAACATGCTGATGAATGCCATCGTCACACGAGAGGTGATGGGTTTTTGCCGCGACGATGTGCACATTCTGACCCTGCCGCTATTCCACTCCTTTGGTCAGACCGTGCAGATGAACGCCGGCTTGTCCATGGGTAATACCTTGGTACTGATCCCCCGCTTTAGCGCTGAAGCGGTCTTTGCTGCTCTGCAGCAGGAGGGCGGGACGATTTTTGTCGGGGTGCCGACCATGTACTGGGCGTTGCTCAATTACGAGGATCCTGATGGGCGTTTCAATATGGAGAAGATTACCGAGCGCCTGCGGATTGGCGTCTCTGGTGGCGCCTCCCTGCCGCTCGAGATCCTTCGCGGCATGGAAGAAAAGTATCGGATTCCGATCCTCGAAGGTTACGGGCTGTCGGAAACCTGCCCGGTGGCCACCTTCAACCATCTGACCAAGGAGCGTAAGCCCGGATCAATCGGGACCGCCATCTGGGGCGTTGAGGTGCAGGTGGTCGATGAACAGGGCAAGCCGCTGGCGGCCGATCAGGTCGGTGAAGTGGTGATCCGGGGGCATAATGTGATGAAGGGCTACTACGGCAAACCAGAGGAGACTGCTGCCGCCATCCGGAACAATGGCTGGTTTCATACCGGCGATCTGGCAAGGATGGATGAAGATGGATTCCTGTTTATCGTCGACCGGGTCAAGGATATGATTATCCGCGGTGGTTTCAACGTTTATCCCCGTGAGATCGAGGAGGTGCTGATGAGCCACCGTTCCGTCTCATTGGCCTCGGTGATAGGGGTCCCGAACGACCAGCACGGCGAGGAAGTGAAAGCTTTTATCATCCTCAAGGAGGGAGAATCGCCCAGCGAACAGGAACTGATTGACTGGTGTAAAGAACAGATGGCGGCTTTCAAGTATCCGCGCCTGATCGAGTTTCGAGAGTCGCTGCCAATGACGGCAACCGGCAAGATACTGAAGAAGGTACTTAAGGCCGAATAGGCGGGTTGAAGGTCATCACCGCAGATCATAGGGGGCGGGTGGTTTTCTCGTTGGACGAGGTCGAGGAATACGCCGCATGCGGTTCCGTAGCCAAAGACGTCAAGGTTAAGATCCGTAACGCCTTTGCTAGTCTGTCGCTGTAGGGGTTTGTATTGCTGCTGATTAAATATGGGAAGAGTCCCTAATTGTTTTGCTTATCCTTAAATTAAAAGCCTTATGCCAGAGAAGGACTCGAAAGTGCTATCTATCCCCCCTCGAACATCCAATATAAAAGAAGCCTATAACGGGTACTGGTTCTCTGCGGGGACGGCCCGTCAGGTTATCGAGGCAATGGACCGGGGTGATCTTTACGTCGATATCTCGATCGATCTGAACCTCTCTCAGGGCAGGTTTGCCATCAGTGACGATGAGCTGGTCCTCGACGGGCGCGCGCGGTTGGGACGGGTGGATCTGCGCAAGATCGAGGGCAAAGAGAACCGCATATTTTTCCTGGAAGACGGTCGGCTCGAAGTGCTTGAGGACCGGACCTCTGGATATTACAAGCTGGTCCCTACCGATCAGGCGCCGCTGCTGGAAATCAGTGGGGT
>JAJRQB010000105.1 GCA_024280485.1 Deltaproteobacteria bacterium | reverse complement strand
TCAAGGTTCGCCAAGATGTGAGACAAACGCCGGAATGAAAACAGTGGGAGAGGTGCGCGAAATATCAGCCTGTATTTCTAACCTGTTGATTTACAATAGGTAAATATTTTTCTTGACGGGGACAATATAGAATGTCCCCTTAGTCCTTCTATATAGGATCCCGTCGACGCTGCTTTCAAGATAGAGCCAGCGATAAATGGTTTCGTGGCTGATCCGCATGCGACCATCTTTTGGATAGTCTATGCGAATCCTGTTTGCAATCTCCTCCGGCGACCATTCTTGCTTGAGTTTGGATGCGACATAAGCCACCAGTCGCTGATTATTTTGCCGTCTAAAATGCCGAGGTTGCTGGTTGCCCTCAAGGGCTAATGGTTGCGTCCAGCTGTAATGATAAGTTGTCCACGGATGCCTGGCTTTGGCTCGTTTGAACTCTCGACTGATGGTGCTGTGACTACGGCCAAGTCGCCGGGCAATTTCCCGGATGCTGTATGAATATTGTAAATGGCTGATGACATAGCGCTCTTTTTCGCTAAGATGTTGGTAGGACATGGCAGGTTCCCTTCTGGCTCTGAGTTGGTCGTACTTCCCAGAATACCAGAAGCCCTGTCATGTTCTACTCTTAGCTCAAGTGGTGCACTTTGAAGTTGAATCTACTCACTCCTGGTGCATTGCTGCTAAAACGGCCCCAATTCTTACAGCCCTTTCATGTCTTAATCACAAATCTGTAGCACTAATCTTGTCGTTATTTGCGGTTTCATAAATCTACAAGTAATATCCTTCCTCAGGGTGCCCAATCAACACAATCTTACACTGTAAGCGGGAGGCCGTAATGGTCCCAATAGATCCACTGCAAATACGAGAAATCAAGGAATGGCTTGGGCAGTTTAGTACCGTTGACAGGTATGTAGCGATTAGATTGCTTCGCTCTCTTAGGTATGTGTCTTTTCAGGAATTTGAACG
This sequence comes from Deltaproteobacteria bacterium, assembly GCA_024280485.1. Taxonomy (GTDB): domain Bacteria; phylum Desulfobacterota; class Desulfuromonadia; order Desulfuromonadales; family Geopsychrobacteraceae; genus Geopsychrobacter. The sequence goes on along the minus strand of JAJRQB010000105.1, from coordinate 10,398 downwards.
TTATCTGCAGGAAAGCTTGATTGGTCTCCAGCAACACCTCCAGAAGGAATTGGGGGAGACAAGTCGAATTGCAATCTTCCCCATAAGAAAAGAAGTCATCAATCAATTCAATATGCACAAAGAGGCAAAGCCTGCTCGGGATAGTGGCGGGAGAATTGCGCATGCCCTTGAGAACCTGCAGAGACAGTACGGGCGTAATTTTGAAATAGCTCCAAGAAAAGAATCGCTAAGGGCCAGCAAGGTCCGGAATATAGTGCTAGTTGATGACTTTATCGGATCAGGTAATCGCTTTATTGATTACTGGAAGAGATCCGTAGACCCCTCTATTAAGAGTTGGGTGTCGCGAGGGATGTGCAAGATTTGGGTTGTTTCTTATGCGGCCCACGAAAAAGGCATCCATAAAATACTTCAGCATGTCGGCTGTTTAACTGCTACCTCCTTTCTCTCCTGTTGCAAGATCGGGGAGTCAAACCTATTGACAAACCCTAACATCAAAAAACTACTAATCGATTACGGGAAGAAGACCAGGTCACCCTCTGACAGCTTTGGATATGGGAAGCTCGCATCTCCTATCGTTTTCCAGCACGGCTGCCCAAACAATTCGCCTGCATTATTATGGTCATCGGGAAAAGCTAACCCCGAAGGAACCATCACCCTTAAGGAAAATTACTGGAATGCGCTCTTCCCTGAAAGGGGTGTGCCTGCGGGGCTCTATCCATTATTTGAGGGTGATATTCAGATTGATGATCTCCCCGAGCTCCTATGGTCCTCTGGTCAATATAAGTTGGCATTATCTTTTTTAGAGAAAATCGACTACCCACGAAAAGACAGGGAAACATTTAAGGCACTTGCCATTCTTGCCCTTATTAGCTCTGGGAAAAGTCACAAAGCAATTCAGAATATTATGCTTAAAAATGATGAAACCTTTATTCTGGAGATTCAAAATCTTAGACGCTTTATGCTCATTGACTCTCACGGTCACATTACTAGCTTTGGGCATGATGTTTTAAACAGAGCGAGGAACCTTCCTGCACAAAAAAGGATTGAAAGCCAATATGAAGTGTTCTACCCTTCCAGCTTCATGGGGTTTCAGCGAGGAACTTAGCGATAGCTGGGCCGAAAGGGTTGGCTTCAGTAGGGCTCGGATTTCCGCAGTCCATTGGTATAGCTTTCGATTGAGTGGCGCTCAAGTTACTCATTTGAAGGATCGGTGCTGCGCTTTGGGCTCCGGTCTCACCGTCAAATGAGCATCCTGCACTCACTGCGTGAGGTAAAGTAAATGACTCGCTGGAACTCCCATGAATATTATGAAAACGGCAAGAAGCTCGGGGTTGAAGACGACTACCTATCGTGTCTAATTGATCACGGAAGGGCCATACAGGAAAAAAAAGCTCCAGTAATTTTCAGCCTTGCCCACCTAGCAAAATGTTCAAGCACCTTATATTCCGATCTTCATAATTTTGTGTCCAGAAAGCCTAGGACTAAAGACTTCCCCTACAGGCATTTTCCTATCAAGAAAAGATCAGGAGGTACAAGGTGGATTTCCGTACCCGTGTCACCCCTTTGGGCCGTTCAGTCCTGGATCGTTAAGAATATCTTGGTAGATGTTGTGCCCCACCATTGTTCCCATGCTTATGCCGCAGGATGCTCTCCTAAAAAAAACGCTCAAGAACACTGCCGCGCAAATTGGCTCTTGAAGCTTGATGTTGAAGATTTCTTCGGGAATGTTTCCGAGAAGCAGGTTTTTCACGTTTTCCGAAGCCTAAATTATACGCCTCTCCTCTCTTTTGAAATGGCAAGGCTATGCACTAAGCTCGGCAAGCACACCAAGGGTAGTCGGTGGCATTCTGACTTCAAGTGGGTTGAGATCGGGAGATATTATTGCGGCAAGGTTGGTTGTCTTCCCCAGGGGGCCCCAACTAGTCCAATGCTTTCAAATCTTGTGTCGATTTCAATGGACGAGAAGCTATACCAATTGGCAACGCAGCATCGTGCAAACTATACTCGGTATGCTGATGATTTGACCTTTTCGTTTGCCTCTTCAAGTCGAAGTGAAGTGTCTGCTTTCAAAAGTCAGGTCATTAGCATTGTTCGGCAGAGTGGCTTTCCTGTCAACGCAAGCAAAACAAAAATTGTCCCACCGGGAGCGCGTAAGATTGTCACTGGTTTGATAGTCAACGAGACAAGCCCGAGCCTCAAGAAAGAGTATAGGGATTAAATTAGGTCACATCTATATTTTTCCAAAAAACATGGAGTGGCAAGTCATTGCGCTATAAGAGGGTTCGAATCAATTCTCGGTTTTAAAAATCACCTAGAAGGCTTGATTCGATATGCCGCGGGCATTCATCCAGAGCTAGGGCAAAAGTACTTCAAGGAGTTTTCGGAAATTGCTTGGGGAGATTTTGAGCTCTGACTCCCGGACTTTTGGCACTGTAGGAGGGCATTTGGGTCAGGCTTGCAAAGTTGCAAACTTCACCTTCAGTGTTTAAATAGCGAAAAGGCAGCAAATTTATTTTCCAGTCCTTCTCAGGTGCTTCTTCCCTCTCAATTTCATCAACTAAATGTTTTTCCCGCAACCGCACAAAAAAGGCGACCCCTTATGAGATTGCCCTCTAAGACTTTAAAACATATGGCCTTGCGGGCTAGTGTCGGGACTCGACTCAGGTTGCATCTCAGCGCCTTTGGTTTTTTGCCAATCATCCCCTGATCCAGTAAATATGATAAGATTTCTTCGCGTTCAATAATCGCTGGAATTTAGACTTAGTCTGAAACTCTATGCAATAACCATCTAGCTGGCAGGGAGGAACTTGCTTTGCCACCAACTTTTTATACGCCCGTAAGTGAGTATTCAATATGAGCATACCCAAAAAACATTTTGATGCGATTGTCATCGGTAGCGGACCTGGTGGCGAGGGGGCATCGATCAAGCTGGCCAAATCGGGCAAGTCGGTGGCGGTTATTGAAAATCACTTTTTGGGGGGTGGCTGTACGCATATGGGGACGATCCCGAGTAAGACTCTCATCCATGTGGTCAGACAGTACGCCAATGATAAAAAGAGTCGCCTGTTTGATCGTGGGCAGAATCCTGCGAAAATCACATCAGATGATCTCCTTGCGGCGGTAAAGACCGTGGTTGATCAGCAAGTTGCAGATCGTGAGGGATTTTACGAGCGTAATGATGTCAAAGTGATCGAAGGTTATGCCCGTTTTGTGGATTCTCACAGCGTTGAAGTTACAGATGTATCAGGGGTTCAGCGTCCGGTTTCGGCAGATTATTTCGTTATCGCAGCCGGATCACATCCTTATCGACCAGAAGATATAGATTTCGATAACCCGCGTGTCGTTGATAGCGATACCATTTTGCAGATGCGTGAGCTGCCAAGTACGCTCACTGTTTACGGTGCTGGTGTGATCGGTTGTGAGTACGCATCTGCGTTTAAAGATGTTGGCGTACGAGTTAATTTGGTGAATACCCGTGAGCGACTGCTGGAATATCTTGATGAAGAGATCAGTAACGCCCTCAGCTACCACATGCGAGATGAACAAGGCATTCTGATTCGTCAGAATGAAGAGTACGAGAAGGTTGAGGTGAATGAAGCTGGTGTTGTTCTGACGCTGAAGACGGGCAAGGTTATCAAGTCTGACATGCTGCTGTGGGCCAACGGGCGCACCGGGAATTCAGCGGGGATGGGACTCGAGGAGTTGGGCATTGCAGTTGATCATCGTGGCAACCTGGCGGTGAATGAAGCTTATCAGACGGCCCTGCCACATATCTATGCGGTCGGTGACATTGTCGGTTTCCCCAATCTGGCAAGTGCTGCTTACGATCAGGGGCGTTTTGCTGGGACCCATATTGCGGAGGGGCAGTGTGATGAGCGTCTGGTCAGAGATATCCCGACCGGAATATATACAACTCCAGAGATCAGCTGTCTCGGCGGGACAGAACGCGAGTTAACCGAACAACGTATTCCCTATGAGGTCGGGCACGCTTTTTTCCGTAACCTGGCCAGGGGTCAGATTACCGGGCACAAGGCAGGCATGCTCAAATTACTCTTCCACCGTGAGACCCTTGAGATTCTGGGCATCCACTGTTTTGGATACAATGCCGCAGAGATTCTCCACATCGGACAGGCGATCATGGCTCAGCCGGCTCCTTATAACAACGTCAAGTACTTCATCAATACCACCTTCAACTACCCCACTATGGCCGAGGCTTACCGCGTTGCAGCCCTCAATGGCTACAATCGGCTTTAGCCTTCATCTTGCGACATTCTGTTCTTGCACCACATAAATTCATAGGAAGGCCTGCCCAAAATAGGGCGGGCCTTTCATATTTTGTGGGGTCTTGGTGAGTTTTAGAAATAACTTATTTCGAGCCCAGATATCGAAATATTAGCAAGTTGACTTCTTTGTTGATAATCATAACCATTTAGGTTATGATTCGGGTGGTCGAGCTTGGCCCCTTTTTTATTGTTCATATTGAGAGGTGAGTCTGTTGCTCTTCCTGAAGAATAAGATATGATTTTTCTTACACTTAACGATATTTGAAACCTGTCTGCAGGATATAACTTACCAACTTCAACTCTTAAAAGGTGCCTCAAATGAAATCATTCAACCCACCGGTACGTACTTTAATGGGCCCAGGCCCCTCAGACGTTCACCCACGGATTCTTGAGGCACTCTCCCGTCCGACCATTGGCCATCTCGACCCTGCCTTTATCCAATTGATGGATGAGGTAAAAGAACTTCTCCAATATGCTTTTCAAACCAAAAACGCTCTGACCATGCCTGTCTCTGCGCCAGGGTCTGCCGGCATGGAGACCTGTTTTGTTAACCTGGTTGAGCCGGGAGACAAGGTTGTGGTCTGCCAGAACGGTGTCTTTGGTGGCCGGATGAAAGAGAATGTTGAGCGCTGCGGTGGCATTGCGATCATGGTGGAAGATGCCTGGGGTGAAGCGATCGATATCGCAAAGCTCGAAGCCGCGCTGAAGGCAAATCCTGATGCCAGTATTGTGGCCATGGTTCATGCAGAAACCTCGACCGGAGCACAGTCTGATGTGGCTGCTCTGGTCAAACTGGCTCATGCGTACGACTGCCTGACAATCGTCGACGCCGTTACCTCTCTGGGTGGAACACCGATCAAAGTAGATGAGTGGGAGATTGACGCCATCTATTCAGGTTCCCAGAAATGTCTCTCCTGTACCCCGGGTCTCTCTCCGCTGAGTTTCAACGAGCGTGCCCTGGATAAAGTCCGCAATCGTAAGACCAAGGTTCAAAGCTGGTTCTTGGATCTGAATCTGGTTATGGGCTATTGGGGGACTGGGGCCAAACGTGCTTACCATCATACCGCTCCTATCAATGCTCTTTATTCTCTGCATGAGTCGTTGCTGATGCTGAAAGAGGAAGGGCTTGAAAATGCCTGGGCGCGACATCATAAGAACCATTTGGCACTCAAGGCCGGTCTGGAAGCGATGGGCCTGAGTTGCAGCGTTAAAGAGGGCGACCGTCTTCCGCAACTGAATGCCGTTACTATCCCCGAAGGGATCGAGGATGCCGTCGTTCGTGGTCGTTTGTTGACCGAATACAATCTGGAAATCGGTGCAGGTCTTGGTGCCTTGGCGGGCAAAGTATGGCGTATCGGTTTGATGGGCCATTCCAGCCGCGCCGAAAATATCCTTCTTTGTGTGGGTGCCCTTGAGTCGGTGCTGGGAGATATGGGTGCTGATATCAAGCTTGGGGTTGCCCTGCCTGCCATGCAGAAGCTGTTAGCGGAATCGGAAAAATAAAGAGACCATAAATCAGGAAACTATTGACTTAGAGACCCTCAATGGCATTAACTGACCAAATTAGTCATATTTAGAAACTAACCACTCAACCTTCGGTAGGCAGAACATTACCGTAACAGTCCCGCAACAAAGGGGAGGACCTGATGAGCACAACAGCAACGACCAACGGAGGCCAAAAGCTGCAGATCCGCGATAATCTGGCTGAAGAATATGCGGATATCTACACGGCTGAGACGCTTGATGCTCTATCTTTTATGGCGCAGTTCAACGCTGAACAGAAGCGCCTGATGACTGAGCGAACTCAACGCCGTGCGGCGCGGATCAGGGAACGCAGACATATCGATTTTCTCGCCCCTGATTCCGAAATTAAAGGGACCGGTATTCGTGTTCAGGATGCCCGTGACGGCAAGTTCGTGGGGGCTGTCATTCCTCATGATCTCCAACGGCAGTGGATTCAAGGAACCGGTCCGGCTGCCAGACCGAATTCTCCTGTAAAGGCCAACCTGAGGAATGTCTCCTATGCGCTGCTTTCAGGTGCTGATGGTTGGATGTTTGATGGTGAAGATGCGCTCGGTCAGGTTACGACCATGTCGCTGGATAATCAGCGCAGCCTGAAGCTGGCTATCGCCCGTGACCCGCTCTTCCTCGAGGTCGCCGAGCTTGTCTCCGGGGAGATGAATGCCTGGGCGCGTGATTTCTTTGGTCGCGAGATTGTCGCCGACTGGCGCAAACAACTCGACTTTACCACCAAGATTTTCCGGGCCCGCGGCCTTCATCTGGATGACAGACATATTCGCGTTGCTGGTCAATCATTCTCAGCATCGATTGTCGATATGGTTCTCTATGTCGTCAATAATCATAAGGCATTGATTGATGCAGGCTCCTCCGTTGTCCTGTATCTCCCGAAAATCCAGACGGCTGAAGAGGCCGGATTCTGGAACAGGCTCATGAGTGCCCTCGAAGGTTATCTTGATCTTGCCGTAGGGACTATCAAGGTCTACGTGCTGGTTGAGCAACTGGAGCAAACCTTCCAGTTGATGGAGATACGTGCCGCCCTGGGTCAGCACTTCGTCGGCTTTAACACCGGTCGCTGGGATTATATCAACAGTGTCTCTGATGCAACCAGTTGGGATACCGGCTTTGTGAACCCCAATATCGAATCGATCGTCATGACCTACGGTTATATGCGTAACTATGAAGACCGCGTGCGTCGTGCCGTGAATACGCCCGACGCTAATGGTAACTATGCCCTCTGGCAAGGGGGGATGGAACCGAACATCCCGGTTGGCTCCAAAGAGGGTGTTGCGAGCAGTATGGAAAAAGCGCGTGCCGGTGCCGTGCGTGAGCAGCAGGAAGGCGCCAGCGGTAAGTGGATCGCGCACTGGAAAATGGCTCACATCATCCGACCAGTCTGGGAAGAGGTCGGTGATGCGAATCAGCTTGGGCGTAAGTTTGAGCCGCTCGGCTACACAGCTGAGGACGCAGCGGGACTCATTCTGTTGGAGCCCGCGCCACGGACTATACGTGGAGCGCGAAATCTGCTGAGTGTGGCCCTGCAGTATGGCAACGCCTTTGGACAAGGTTTACAGGCGGCAGCACTTAAACCGGCAGACTTCTTCGGCAATGATGACATCCTCTATCTGATGGAAGATATGGCGACCGGTGAAATTCGACTGAGTATTCTCTGGGAGTGGATCCACAAAGGTGCGGCCTTAACCGAGGATGATGGAGAGACTGGACTCAAAGCTGGTGACATTTTTAGCGTAGATATTTTTGCCCGTCTACTCAATGAGGAGTACGACAAGCTCTTGGCCGCTGGTAATCGCGACGTTTATGATGATTCCAAGACGACGACACTGCCGATTTCACGCGCCATTGTTGAGGCTTATGTCATCGATCCAGTCAAGGCTCCCTGGTTTATCTATCTGCTGAATATTAACCTGAACAACGCCGACCTTGGTGTTGCCAAGCAGCGTATTGTTCAGTATCTCACCACTTACAAAAATGAAGGCATCCGTATCACCGAAAACCTCGATACTTTACCGGCGGCAGGCTGTTAGGAGGCTGACCGAGAATGAATGTCCGGCTGTAAACCCAGCTGTTTGGCTCATATTCTCGGACAGACTCCTAGGAAATAGGAGGAAACAATGAGTTCATTTTCTGAAGATGTTAAGGCAACCCGTGAATGGTTCAAGAGCCCGCGTTTCGATGGCATTTTACGTCTGTTCACGGCTGATCAGGTTGTCGAACAGCGTGGGACCATTCCTGTCGACTACACTATCGCTCGCGATGCTGCCGCCGCCTTTCATAAGCGGTTACGTGAACTGTTTGGCGAGGGGAAGTCGATTACCACTTTTGGCCCTTACTCCCCAGGTCAAGCGGTCACGATTAAACGGATGGGGATCGAAGGGATCTATCTGGGCGGCTGGGCAACCTCGTCCAAAGGTTCTGTGAACGAAGATCCCGGCCCTGACCTGGCCAGTTATCCCTTAAGCCAGGTCCCCGATGAGGCTGCTCCTCTGGTGCGGGCGTTGATGGCTGCCGATCGCAACCAGCACTACTTGCGCCTGCGCATGACTGAACAGGAGCGTAAAGACACCCCGGCTATCGATTACCGTCCATTTATTGTCGCCGATGCTGATACCGGCCACGGTGGGGATGCTCATGTTCGCAACCTGATCCGCCGCTTCGCTGAAGTCGGGGTTCCGGGTTACCATATTGAAGACCAGAAACCCGGGGTTAAAAAATGCGGACACCAGGCGGGTAAGGTTCTGGTTCCGGTCGACGAGCAGATCAAACGACTTAATGCCGCACGCTTCCAACTCGATGTTATGAAGGTGCCAGGGATCATCGTGGCACGGACTGATGCCGAAGCTGCAACTTTCCTTGATGGCCGCGGCGACGAGCGCGACCAACGTTTCATCCTTGGCGCGACCAGTACCAATGTCCCCAATTACAAGACATCCTTCCTGGCAGTTATGCGTCAGTTTCATACCAAAGGTGTTCCGGAGATCAATGGCCACCTGATGTATCGCATCTCTGATGATGCTTATGGCAAGGCAGACGTCTGGCTCGACAAAAACGGTCTGTCAGCCGAAATCGCAGCGATCATCAAAGTGATGCCTGATCAGAGTACTGCGGCTATCACAAAGGCTCTCGACGCTGCGGCCACACGACTGCTCGAGTTGTGGCAGATGGAAGCCGGTCTGAAAACCTATGGCGAAGCTGTTGCAGACGTCATGTCTTTCCATATCGATGAAGGTGCTGAAATCGCCATGACCATCGAGGAATGGCACGCTTTTGTTGAGACCGCCTCTTTTGTGGAGGCGCGTGAAAAGGCTCGTTCTCTGGGATTCAATATTATCTGGAACTGCGATATTGCGCGGACTCCTGAAGGCTATTATCAGGTTCGTGGTGGTATCCCTTATGCTGTCGCCAAGTCACTCGGAGTTGCTCCGTTTGCCGACATCATCTGGATGGAGACCAAGACCGCTGATCTGCCTGATGCCAAGATTTTTGCTGATGCTATTCATGCGGTCTATCCTGACAAGATGCTGGCTTACAACCTTTCACCTTCCTTCAACTGGGATTCAACCGGTATGACCGAAGATGAGATGCGCGCCTTTCCTGTCGAGATCGGCAAGCTGGGGTTCGTCTTTAACTTCATCACCTATGGTGGCCATCAAGTTGACGGCTTGGCTGGAGAAGAGTTTGCCCAGGCCCTCAAGGAAGACGGCATGCTGGCGCTGGCGCGTTTACAGCGTAAGTTGCGTCTCATCGATTCCCCCTACAAAACCCCACAGACCTACGTTGGTGGACCACGTTCGGATGCCGGACTTATGGCGACCACCGGTGGTACTGCGACCACTAAGGCCATGGGTAAAGGCTCGACTCAGTTCCAGCATCTGATTGAAACTGAAGTGCCACCACGGCGCCTTGAAAATTGGCTCACGCAATGGGCAAATCACTACAAGCTGGATGGGAAGTTGAGCGTTAAACTCAGACCACACACGGCGGGTTCTGAATTGCTTGAGCTAACCCTTGTTGACAACAAAGATAACAAGTTGGCCAATATTATCTTCGCGGTTCTGCAGGATAGACGTTTGCGTAACATGTTATCGATTCGCGACCAGAATACTTTTAGTAAAGATTTCCGTCAAAAGCGCCTGATGACCCTGATCTCGCTTTTCCTCATTCATCGCTATAAGGCAGTTTCTGTTCACTATGTCACGCCGACAGAGGATAATCAGCGGCAGGCTGAAGGGATGCAGGCTCTGGGCCTCTATGGTGATATCCGTACCGAGGTTGGTGAGATTATCGTCGCGCAGGTCAATGCCGATGGTGTACAGGAGTTGGTCAAGCCTGATAGTCCGGAGCTGACAAAGCTTATCACCAAGAGCTGAGTTTTTTGGGTTTAAATTTCTTTGACTAGATACGATCAAGGGGCATCCAAACTGGGTGCCCCTTTTTCTTGGTTTGCCCAGCGGAGCTGGCAAACCCGGCCTGTTGCAAGATACAGGCGTCACCCTGATCAGGGGGAAGACAATCCGAATCGCAAGGGCGTTGCTGGCAACGGCAGGGTCTGAAGGAAGCGATAGGAAGTGAACTGCAC
>JAJRQB010000104.1 GCA_024280485.1 Deltaproteobacteria bacterium | reverse complement strand
AGTTCACTTCCTATCGCTTCCTTCAGACCCTGCCGTTGCCAGCAACGCCCTTGCGATTCGGATTGTCTTCCCCCTGATCAGGGTGACGCCTGTATCTTGCAACAGGCCGGGTTTGCCAGCTCCGCTGGGCAAACCAAAAAACAGCCACGACGTTTTTCGCCGTGGCTGTTTTAAAATCAGACTTAGTCGGACCCGCCTCAGACGATCTCAAGCAGTTCAATCTCGAAGTTCAGGTCTTTACCAGCCATCGGATGATTGGCATCCATGATGACCTTGTCTCCATCAACTTCAACAATGGTCAATAGCACCGACTGACCATCGTCCATCTCGGTTTGAAACTGCTGGCCAACTTCCGGGGTCATCCCCTCTTCAAACTGTGCGAGACTGGACTCGATGACCTTCTCAGGGTTATGCGAACCATAAGCATCAGTCTCGGGTATCTTGACCTTCTTCGACTCACCAACCTTCATGCCGACGACGGCCTTCTCAAAACCTGGAATCACCTGGCCACCACCAACTTCAAATTCAAGAGGATCTTGACCTTGCGAACTATCAAAGGTCTCACCATCATCGAAAGTCCCGGTATAATGAACCTTAACCTTGTTGCCTTCTACTGCTACTGACATATTTTTCTCCATATTTGGAAATGAGGCCGCTTAAGCGACACAGGTGAACAAATTTAGTTTATAAGCGTGACACTTTTACTCAGATGAGTCGAGAAATCAACCCCTCAAAACGATTTTTCAATGAGGAAGTCCCTATGAATCAAGAGGTTATTGAAATCATTCAGGATGACATCACACGCCTATCTGTCGATGCCATCGTCAATGCCGCAAATGTCAGCCTTCTTGGTGGCGGGGGCGTAGATGGCGCAATCCACCGTGCTGCCGGACCTGAGCTCTTGGCTGAGTGCCGCACCTTGAATGGCTGCGCGACCGGTGAAGCCAAAATGACTGGTGCCTATCAGCTACCAGCGAAGTATGTCATTCACACGGTCGGCCCGATCTGGCAGGGTGGTGACCAGAACGAAGAGCAACTTTTGGCAAATTGTTACCGCAACTGCCTTAAGCTGGCCGACGCAAAGGGGCTGCAGTCGATCTCTTTCCCCGCCATAAGTACCGGTGTTTACCGCTTCCCCTTCGAACACGCCTGTCGAATCGCCTTGGTCGAGACCCTCGGCTTTTTGCAGCAAAAAACCAGCCTGAACAAGATCATTTTCTGCTGCTTTTCAGCTGCAGACAGGACCAGCTACCAGAAGACCCTGTCTCAACTTATGAATCAAGATGTTGTCTAAAGCAAGATTTCAGCGCTTTTATGAATTCTCATGCTTGCTCAAAAAAATGGTAAAATTTATTGGTTCACTGGAGGTGACCTATGGCGGAGAGCAATCCGATCCCCGAGCGCAACGTGCTACAGACAAGCTACGACCTCCGGCGCCCCGCCTATGACGAGGTGCTGTCGGATATCTACCGAAAAGTCCGCTCTCTGCTGGAAGATCACGGATACACGCCGACCATCAAATACAGGGTCAAGCGCTTTAAAAATTATTTTGGCAAGCTGCAAAAAGTTCAAGCGAGTGGCACTTCCGGGCTTATTACCGATCTACTCGGGTTGAGAATCATCTGCCCATTCCTTGAGGATCTGGACATCATCGAGGACCTGCTCACAGAGCATTTTCAGATCGTCGAAGCAGAAAGGAAAGGCGGAGGGCGAAATTCCTTTCGCGAATTCGGCTACGACTCTGTGCATCTGCTGCTCAAGCTTAAAGACTTCTCTCCTGATGAATCGATTCCCTTTTGCGACGATGTATGCGAAATCCAGTTACGCACCATCCTGCAGGATGCCTGGGCCGAAGTGGAACATGAACTGGTCTACAAATCGGATATCACCCTGCCCAACGAATCGATCAAAAGAAAACTGGCCTCGCTTAATGCGAGCCTGACCCTCTCGGATCTGATCTTTCAGGAAATTCGTGACTACCAGAAGGAGATCAGGCATCGCGGTCGCAAGCGCCGTGAGAGCATAGAGGAGACTCTCCTTGATCAAGAGACCAGGCTGGATGCAGCCCCGGCAATGCAAGTCGATCCAATACCGTACTCTTTGGCAAGTGGGCTGGAAAAAACTATGCTTGCGGCCTTGAATGCTCACAGTCAAAACGACCTGAAAACTGCGATTGATCTCTATGGCCAATTACTTAAGATGAATCTGGAGACGCCGATCAGGGCGATGGTCTACAACCACCGTGGCATGGCTTATTTTTCCAGTGGAGAGTTTAAACAGGCCATTAGAGATTTTTCAGAGGCGCTTCATTATGACGCGGAGAGTTTCAGAGGTCTGGCCAATCGGGCGCTCGCCTATCGGATGTTGAAGGAGTTCGATCGCTCTATCGAAGATTACAATCAAGCCTTAAACATTGATCCTTCCAACTTTGAAGGGTATTTCGGCAGAGCTCAGACCTACTACGAAATTCAACTCTACTCCAAGGCTCTGTCCGACTGTGAAAAAGCTCTGGAGATTGAGCCGGATTTCGCATCGGCCCAACAATTGACCAAGCTTATCAGCGGAGCTTTTTTCAGCATCACCAAAAGCCCTACATCTACGGCGGGATAAATAACCTACGCATTTTCAAGAAGATTATATAATGCGTGCAGTGACTCTCTTAAGTGTCAGAGCAGACCCTTCGCGTTGGCTTGCCGAATCGCACCTTAATAAACCCTCGACTCAGCGCAAGGATGACTAACCGAATAAGAATATAATTTTACTATTTCTCTGCCGGATAATAAAAGGCCGCCCTTCGTATGAGGGACGGCCTTTTATTGTCCACTACTTGACATCGGAAGAGAGCTGGAACTATAAGCAGGGAATGAACGTTCATTCCCTGGGAGGTCTCCAACATGACCATCGAAGAAACAGACAAATGTTGTGCGATTGCAAACGCAGCTCTGGAACTGATCGCTGAGCAGGGGTTCCACGGCACACCGATCTCGCAGATTGCTAAAAAAGCCGGAGTCGGAGTCGGCAGTATCTACCGCTACTTCACCGACAAGGATGAGTTGATTCACGCCATCCACGCCCGTGTCGAAGAGAAGATGCATCTGACGCTGGCCGCAGGGATCACTGAAGACCTGACCAACCGCGACTTGTTCATTCAGCTGGTCAAGATTCTGGTCCGCCATCTGGTTGGTAACCCTCTTGAGTTCAAATTTCTTGAGCAGTATTTCAATTCGCCCTACGGCATCGAAAAAATGCGCGAAAAGTTTCTCGAAGATGCCGATGCCTGTCTTTGTTCTGACCAGGAAAAACCTTTTTTCAATCTTCTGTCAGAAGGCCGAGGAAAAACGCTCAAGAATCTTCCGGTACCGATGATCCATTCTCTGGCCTTCGGCCCGATTATTTTTCTGGTCCGAAATATCCAATCGGGTTTTATCGAACTGAATGATGATCTTCTACAGAAATTTTCGCAAAGCTGCTGGGATGCCATAAAAATATAGATTCGTGACAATACGATGCTGATCAAAACAGATTTTCCAACTTAGCACTAAGATAATTTTCGAAATTTCCAAATATCCCATTTGTGGATGCAACAGGAGTTAACATGCAAGCATACCCCTTAACAAAAATACTCTACATTCTACTGTTGGTACTGCTTCCGACCCAGGTTTTGGCTGAAGAGATTAAAAAACCTCAGGGCCCACCACCAATGCTGGTTGAAGTCACGGATATCGACAAGGGGACAACAGAGCCGCTGGTCGAACTTGTCGGTACAATTTACTACGCCAGAGTTTCACGGGTCGCCTCGGAAATTTCAGGAATTGTCGAAAAAATTCACTTTACAGAGGGTGCTCGGGTAAAGGCGGGAGAACCGTTGCTGACCCTACGGAGCGATCTATTAAAAACCAGCCTGTCTGGCACCCGTGCCAGTTACGAGCAGGCACAAGTTGAGCTGGAACGCGCAGGCAAAGATCTGCAACGCATCAAGGCCCTCTACCAGGAAAGATCGGTTTCAGAATCACTTTACGATGATAACTACTATACTGTTCTCGGCCTGGAAAAACGGACCCTGGCTCTCAAAGCGGTGCTTGATCGTCAGGAGTTAGAACTGGAAAAAACCTCAATTCCGGCTCCTTTTAGCGGTCTGGTTCAGGCCAAATTGACTGAACAGGGCGAATGGGTCTCAACCGGTGGGCAGGTGGCGTTGATTGCCGATGACCGTAGCCTCGAGGTGCATGTTGAGGTCCCCCAAAAGATGCTCCGTTATCTGCATCCGGGCCAAGAGCTCTCGGTAAAAAGCGGTGGCAAGAGTTATCAGGCCCGCTTCATTCATTTCATCCCTCAGGGGGATCTGGCAACCCGTACCTTTACGGTTAAATTGAAACTGAAGAGTGCCAAGGGTCTTATTCAGGGGATGGAAGCCCGTGCCCTGCTGCCCAATGGTCCCAAGATCGAAAGCCTGCTGGTCCCGCGTGATGCGGTGGTCAAACAAGCAGGCAAAGACATTCTGTTTCTTGTCATTGAGGGTCAAGCAAAGGCGATCCCGGTTGAGATTCACGGTTATCAGGGGATGATGATCGCCGTTTCCGGTGAAGGTCTGACCGTCGAACAACAGGTCGTGGTCAAAGGGAACGAGCGAATTCGCGACGGCCAATCGGTGCGTTTCTAGAATAACGAAAGTTTAAGGAACAGATATGGATATCATTCGTTTTTCAATCATCAAACCTGTCACCATTCTGGCAGGAATCATCATGATCCTGATGTTTGGTGGGATCAGTCTCACCCGGCTTCCCTACCAGCTCAGTCCCACAGTTATCGAACCAGAGATTCAGGTCACCACCACTTGGCGCGGCGCCACTCCCTATGAAATCGAACGCGAAATTATCGAAGAACAGGAGAACACCCTCAAGGGACTGCCCGACCTGATCGAAATGGAGAGCGAAGCGCGCAACAGTCGCGGCAGCGTGACCCTGCGCTTCAAGGTCGGCACCAGCATCGAAGAGGCCTTGCTGCGAGTATCCAACAAGATCAACGAGGTCCCATCCTATCCGAGCGGTGTTGACAATCCGGTGGTCAACGCCTCAGGCGCCACCGCGTCACCGGTTATCTGGATGATTCTCAAAGCGACCGAAGGAAATGAGCAACCGATCCAGAGCTACCGCACCTTCTTCGAGAATGAAATCCGCCAGCACATTGAACGGGTGAAAGGGGTCTCTGATCTCTTTATCGGTAGCGGCACCGAAGAAGAGATGCACATCATCATCAATGCCGAAAAACTTGCGGCTTATCAACTGACGACCAATGATATCATTGCTGCGGTTCAAGGCGAAAACGTCAATGTCTCGGCGGGTACTCTCGGGGTTGGTCGTCGTGACTTCCGCATCCGTACCACTGGCGAGTTCACCAGCGCGGAAGATATCGCCAATGTCATTTTACGCTCAACCGGGCAGCAACGAATCCGCCTCGGCGATCTGGCTGAGATCCGTCCCGGTTACGCCAAAAAGAACTCTGTCGTTCTGCACAACGGCACGCCGGGATTGGCCATCGGAGTAAGGCCGGAAGCTGGCACCAATATTCTGGAGATGACCAATCGGGTCGAAGCGAAATACCAATGGCTAAACGAAAACAAGCTGGCCGCAAAAGGGCTGCACTTCGAGTGGGTCTATGATCAGCGCTTCTATATCAACGGTGCTATCGATCAGATCAAGCAGAATATCCTCTTCGGCGGTCTGCTGGCTGTCGGTGTACTACTCTTGTTTCTGCGCAGTCTGCGCGCAACAATCGTTGTTGCTACCGCGATACCGATCAGCGTCATCGGTACCTTTATCGCACTGGATCTGCTCGGCCGTAACCTGAATGTCGTCAGCCTGGCAGGAATCGCCTTTGCGGTCGGCATGCTGGTCGATAATGCCATCGTCGTCATCGAAAATATCGATCGCCACCGCCAGATGGGCAAGAGCGCGTTCGATTCGGCCCTTGACGGTACCAAGGAAGTCTGGGGCGCTATTCTCGCCTCGACGATCACCACCGTTGCAGTCTTCCTGCCGGTGATATTCATTCAGGAAGAAGCCGGACAGCTGTTTCGCGATATCGCCATCGCCGTGGTCTCTTCTGTCAGCTTGAGCCTGTTCGTTTCAATCTCGGTCATCCCGATGTTCTCCTACCGCCTGTTCCGGGTTAAGAAGATTCAGAGCAAGAAGAAGCTGCAATTTCTTGACACCATCGGCCATAAGGTTTCAAACGGTTTAATGTCGCTGGTGACCTTGGCAATCCGCAGTTGGCCGACCCGGCTGGCGACACTTGGTCTGCTGATCGGACTCGCCTTTGCTTGTGTCTACCTGCTGACGCCAAAGATGGAATACCTGCCCCAGGGCAACCGCAACCTGGTGCTCAACATCCTGGTGCCGCCACCCGGGCTCTCGACCAGTGAACGGGTCGAAATCGGGGAGCGTTTCTTCGAGATGGCGACTCCACATATCGGTGCCGATGTCGACGGAGTGCCAGCGATCAAAAACATGTTCTACGTCGGCTCCGAGGGCTTCATGATCGCCGGTGCGATCAGTGAACAGTGGGATCGGGCCAACGAGCTGCTCCCTTTCTTTACCCGTCTGATCTACAGCATTCCGGGGATGTACGGTGTCAGTCTGCAACCCGGAGTCTTCGAATCCGGGCTGGGAGAAGGCCGAGCGATCAAACTAAATATCAGTGGCAATGATCTGAATCAGATCGTCGCCGCCTCAGGAACCATGTTCGGCATGATTCGCGAGCAGTTGCCGGGGGGGCAGGTTCGCCCAATCCCTTCGATTGAGCTGACCTACCCGGAAGTCCGTATCATCCCTAATCGCGACCGGCTTAAAGCGAATGGTATGAGCTCCAATGACCTGGGTACTGCCCTCGATGTACTGATGGACGGCCGGGTGATCGGTGATTTCAAGCAGGAGGGGAGGAAAAAAGTCGACCTGATTTTAAAAGGTGCCGACGAAGAGATCCAGACACCTCAGGACCTGTTCCAGGCGATTCTGGCGACCCCAGGAGGGAAGTTATTACCCGTCTCCTCTCTTGCCAGCCTGCAAGAGACCACCGGTATGGCCCAGATTCGCCATCTCGAACGCTCGCGCACCGTCACCTTGCAGATTACCCCGCCCGCCACTATGGCCCTGCAAACGGCGATGGAGATTATCGATCAACAGATCATCCCACAGGTGAAAAAAATGGGGCTGCTTGAAGGTCTGGAGGTCAACATGAGCGGGGCGGCGGATAAACTGGTTGAAACCCGCGAGGTCCTACAGTGGAACTTCCTGCTCGCTATCCTGATCGCCTACCTGTTGATGGCATCACTGTTCGGCAACTTCATCTACCCGCTGATCATCATGCTCACCGTACCACTGGCCGGGGCCGGAGGTTTTCTCGGGCTCAAACTGCTCAACATCTTTATCGCACCGCAACCGATGGATGTTCTGACCATGCTCGGCTTTGTTATCCTGATCGGCGTAGTGGTCAACAACGCGATCCTGATTGTCCACCAGGCGCTTAACAATTTCCATGATGGCGGCATGGATTATCAAGAAGCAGTGCTTGAATCGACCCGCAGCCGTCTGCGTCCAATCTACATGAGTGCCACCACCAGTATCTGCGGTATGCTGCCGCTGGTGCTGATCCCTGGCGCGGGCTCGGAACTCTATCGCGGCCTCGGTAGCGTTATCCTCGGCGGACTAGCGGTCTCGACCGTCTTCACCATCTTCGTCATCCCGGCGATTCTGATTGTTGTTATTCGTATGGAAAAGCGTAAAGAACCGCTGGAGGAAAACTGATGAGATATCTGATTATTGCCCTGCTGCTCATTCTTTTCTCTCCGGCCCCGCAACTGCTGGCCCTGACAATGGATGAAGCAGTGCAGACCGCCCTGCAGAATCATCAGCGGATCGAACAGTTCCGCGCCGATGCCGATCAGAGCCGCGCGGCAGTCGGTACAAGCCGCGCCGCCTTCCTGCCGAGCGTCGATCTGAGCTACGACTACAGCAAGAGCGATCAAGACCCGTTCCTCTTCGGGACGGAGACCTCGACGCTGGCGATCGGCGCCTCACTCAATCTATTCAACGGCCTGACCGACTTGCATAACTATCGGGCCGCAAAGCAGCGGGCAACCGCGGCCAATTATCAACTCCAGGGAATCATCGCCGACATCGTGCTTGAAACCCGCCAGGCCTACATCGAGGTGTTACGCGCCGACCGTTCGGTCACCACCGCCGCAGAAGGGGTCCAGTTGCTGGAGCGTCAGAAACGGGACGCCGACCTGCAACTCAAATATGGAGTGATCGCGCGCAACGACCTGTTGCGAGTCGAGGTGGAACTCTCCAGCGCCCGTCAGGATCTGCTCCAGGCCGAAGGAAAGCTGCAGATCACCCGCAGCCAACTGGAACGGATGCTCGGCAAGCGTTTGCCGGGTGCGGAACAGTTGATTGAAGAGGATATTGGTAACCTGCTGGCCAGTGATAAGGCGGCAACCGGGAATTACCGCCAGCAACTGCTGGATCAACGCAGCGAACTGAACTATCTGCGCCACCTCGTAGAAGCGTCGGCCTTAGATCGCCAGGCCAGCAAAGGGGGGTTCCTGCCGAGTGTCGAGCTGTCGGCCCGGCATGAGGAGTATGGAGATTCCCTCTCACCGAACGGCCGCGAGAACAACTTCGATGATGACAATCGGCTGATGCTGAGTGCCAATTGGAACCTGTTTAACGGTTTTGCCAGCAGCAATTCGGTCTCAGCCGCCGAAGCCCGCCGCCGTTCGCTTGCGGCACAGTTACGCTACACCGAAGCCAGCCTGCTGCTGCAACTGGAAACGACCCTGCAGAATTCGCGCATCGCCAAGGGGCGTCTGCTTGAGGCTAAAACCGGGGTGACCCAGGCCGAAGAGAACTATCGTGTGACCGAGAATCGTTTTGCTCAGCAACAGGCGACCACGGTCGACCTGCTCGATGCCCAGTTTCTGCTGACCAATGCACGGAACCTGCAGCTCAACGCCCGGTACGATCTCTATCTGAGCTCTGCGCTACTCCTGCGGGTTGTCGAGAGTGTGCGGAAAATCACGACGAACTAAATGCCCCGAAGCGGTTGGAGTGAAGTTTCTCCAGCGGCAGGCTTTCACGCGGATGGCCTGAGGGAATTTCCTGCGGATAGCCGAAGCCGATGATAATTGGTACTTCCATGTTTGCAGGGATATTGAGCAGCTCGCGCACATAACCACTGGCCGAGGTTTGATCATCATGCGCTCGAAGGCGCAGTTGCCCCCAGCAGCTTTTCAACCCCAGATTTTCCGCCGCCAATTGGGCGACAATCGCCGCGATTGAACAGTCTTCGACCCAGACGTCGCTGACTTCAGGATCGGCAACAATAACCAGAGCGAGTTGGGCGGTTTCGAGAAAGCGTGTGCCGTGTGATTTACTCTTGGCCAGATCTTCGATCAGCTCCTTTTGTTCAACAAAAATGAACTGCCAGGGCTGACGGTTGCGCGATGTTGGGGCACGCAGCACAGCTTCGCGCAGGGCGTCGATAGTTTCGGTGTTGATCGATTCGGGGGTGAAGTCGCGAACGCTGCGACGGTTGCGTAGGATTTCTAGCATTTGGTGTCTCCTTTTTTCAAATTCAAGATCAAGAGCAAGGTCGTCGGGTTGCGGCCCGACAGACGCCTTACTTTCTTGTTGCGCGACGAGAAAGTAAGCAAAGAAGCGCGCCCGAACTCCTTGCCGCCGCTGGCGGTTCCCTGCGCTGCGTCACACGGGGAATAACTACGGCTATCACACTCAAAGCCCCCGCAACAAAGCCGAAAACTTCTCTAAACTCTGCGCGCGCTTCATCTTCCCCAACACTCGCTGTCTTTCAGGATCGGGAATGAAATTGAGCAGATCCTTCAACTTCATCAGCGCCTGGCGCTCACCGCAAAACTGATCAAGATACCCGGGGAGCAGATCGGCGATATAGCTCTGTAGCTGGGCACTCCGCTCTTCATCTGTCAGAGGTTGTGCCTCTCCCTCACGCAGCCGCTTGAACAGAAAGGGATCGGCCAAGGCACCGCGGCCCAACATCAGCCCTGAGAGCCCAGGTATTTTGAGTATCTCAAGGCCGGTTTCCACATCGTTGATATCACCATTGGCAATCAGCGGCAGCGGAGAGATTGCTGCGACCTCGGCGGTCAATTGGTGATCAGCTGCTCCGCCGTAACGTTGCTCAACGGTGCGTGGATGCAGAATCAGCCAGTCGACGCCACAATCGGCAAATATTGTTAAAAGTTCAAAAATCTGGCGGGGATCATCGTAGCCGGCGCGACACTTGATCGAAAAGTCGACCTTGATCTGGGTGCGCAGTTTACGCAACAAGGCCGCAAGTTTGACCGGCTCGCGCAGTAATTCGCCGCCGGTCGCGCCACTCAACATCCGCCCATAGGGACAACCCAGATTCAGATTGAGATGTTGTGCCCCGGCTAACTGTAAACCTTCGGCCGCTTCGCACAGTGGCTCTTCACCATGACCGATCATTTGTGCAACCAACGGTGTCTGCCCATTGTGACTGTTGACTTCGGACAGGTCGCTCTTCGTCACCCGTTTGCGGCTGCGAGTCTGCACCCGCATAAACTCGGTGAAAACCATATCGGGCGCAACATGATCGATAAACCACTGGCGCAGCACACGGTTCGTCAGCCCTTGCATCGGGGCCAGCATCAACAATGGCTTATTGTCTAACGGATTTTTTACGTCTTTTGGATTCATAAAGGCGGCTATCTGTAAGTTTAAGGAGATCGGTGATATTAAGATGTTCAGTTGATGAAGCGACCCCGTAACTGAGTTTAACCTCCAGAGTCTCCCCCTGAAACTTTAATGGGCGATTCGTAAATTCAGCTTCAATCCGCGTCAACAGCTCCAAAGCTTTCGCGACTTCGGTCTGTGGCAGAATCAGAACAAATTCATCACCAGCCAGTCGGGTGGCAAAATCACTCTGTCGACACATTTTGCGGAGACCATCGGCCAAATATTGCAAGAGTGCGTCACCATAGTCATGACCATAGGTGTCATTGACCCCTTTGAAATGATCGAGATCAATAAACGCCACCGTCAACTCACCCCCATAGCGTTCAACCCTGGCCAGTTCGGCGACGAGAAGACGTTCCATCGCACGCCGATTAGGCAAAGAGGTTAAGTGATCGTGATAGGCCAGATGCTGGACCTGTTCGTGAGCAATAACGTTCGACAAGCCAAGAGAGAGCTTAACAGCGAGACGCTCCAGATGAGTTGTGGTGTAGTTTGGATTAAAGCGGCGCGGATCAGGATCGGCCTGGTTGAAGCTGCCGACCAGCTCACCATCGAGATGTAACGGGACCATCGCCAGCGACTTGAAATGCTCCCGACGCGAGGGCGGTAACAAACGAAAGTAAGCGTTCAGCTCATCATTGAGAACCAGAGGGTGATCCGAATTCGGCAACAGTTGGGAAAAAACATCCCGCGCCACCAGAACGGTCTCTCCTTTACCGCGCACAAAACGCGCAGCTTTCGAATCCTCAATGATCGACAGCCAGGCGTGCGGCACATCAAACAGTTCAGCTACGTGGAGTGGCAGCTCGCGACAGAAGGACGCAACATCAAGAATCTGCATGATCTTGACATCAAGAGCATAAAACTTTTCAGCCAGCTCCTCGTGCTCATGAAATCGTTCGATAATTGAGGTTCGATTCATCGCCCCATCT
>JAJRQB010000103.1 GCA_024280485.1 Deltaproteobacteria bacterium | reverse complement strand
TCCATACCGTTCAGCAACTACCACAAGTGGCCGCAATATGGCAGGTGCTCGCGCACTCTGGCGTGCAACCGGTGTTAAAGAGAGTGATTTTGGTAAGCCGATCATTGCTGTGGTCAATAGTTTTACCCAGTTTGTTCCGGGGCATGTGCACCTGAAAGATATTGGTCAACTGGTCTGCCGCGAAATCGAAAAGGCTGGCGGAATCGCCAAGGAATTCAATACAATCGCCATTGATGATGGTAT
This sequence comes from Deltaproteobacteria bacterium, assembly GCA_024280485.1. Lineage (GTDB taxonomy): Bacteria > Desulfobacterota > Desulfuromonadia > Desulfuromonadales > Geopsychrobacteraceae > Geopsychrobacter. The sequence goes on along the minus strand of JAJRQB010000103.1, from coordinate 28,284 downwards.
CGCTATGGGACATGGCGGCATGCTGTATAGCCTCCCTTCACGTGAAATTATTGCTGATTCGGTCGAGTATATGGTCAACGCCCACTGCGCTGATGCCATGGTCTGCATCAGTAACTGTGACAAGATTACTCCTGGAATGCTCAACGCCTCATTGCGTTTGAATATCCCTTCAATCTTTGTTTCTGGTGGCCCGATGGAAGCAGGCAAGGCGGTTCTTGGCGATGGTGTTAGGGCGCTTGATCTGGTCGATGCCATGGTCATGGCCGCTGATGAATCCGTGAGTGACGAAGATTGTCTGACGATTGAGCGTTCGGCTTGTCCAACCTGCGGTAGCTGTTCCGGGATGTTTACCGCCAATTCCATGAACTGCCTGACTGAGGCTCTGGGGCTCAGCCTGCCGGGCAACGGTTCTTTGCTGGCCACCCATGTGCGCCGCCGTGACCTGTTTGAAGAGGCGGGGCGTCGCATTGTTGATTTGACCAAGCGCTATTACGAACAAGAAGACCTTAGTGCTCTGCCGCGTAACATTGCGACTTTGGCGGCTTTCCGTAACGCCATGTGCCTTGATATCGCGATGGGCGGCTCGACCAATACGGTATTGCACCTTCTGGCAGCTGCGCAGGAAGCTGGTGCTGCGTTTAATATGCAAGAGATCGATGCTCTGTCACGTCGGGTTCCGCACCTGTGTAAGGTGGCTCCTTCAACCCCCGACTATCATATGGAGGATGTCCATCGAGCCGGTGGGGTTTTCGGTATTCTTGGTGAGCTGGATCGTGCTGAGTTACTCGACACCTCGGTGCCGACTGTTCATGCGCCAACCTTGGGCGAGGCGTTGAATCGTTGGGATCTCGTTGGAACTGCATCCCCAGAGGCTGTAGAACGTTTTATGGCTGCTCCTGGTTGTAAGCCGATGCTGGAAGCCTTTGGCCAGGATCGACAATGGGAAAGCCTCGATATAGATCGTGAGAAGGGTTGCATCCGCAATCTTGAGCACGCCTACAGTAAGGATGGTGGCTTGGCAGTCCTGTACGGCAATCTGGCCCCGAATGGCTGTATAGTCAAGACTGCCGGGGTCGACGCGTCGATTCTCTGTTTCGAGGGACGCGCACGGGTTTTTGAAAGTCAGGACGATGCGGTTGAAGCGATTCTTGATGATCGTATTGTCGCAGGAGACATCGTTCTGATTCGCTATGAGGGGCCCAAAGGGGGGCCTGGTATGCAGGAGATGCTCTATCCGACCAGCTATCTGAAATCGAAGGGGATGGGTAAGACCTGTGCTTTGGTGACTGATGGTCGTTTTTCCGGAGGTACTTCCGGACTCTCGATTGGTCACGTCTCGCCCGAGGCTGCGAGTGGTGGCGCCATCGGCCTGGTTGAAGAGGGGGATAAAATTCTGATCGATATTCCACAACGCAGCATTCGCGTCGATATCAGTGATGATCTGTTTGCTGAACGCCGCAAAACGATGGAGGCCAAAGGAGTTGATGCCTGGCGCCCACTCAATCGTCAGCGCGAAGTCAGTACTGCCCTGCGGGTTTACGCTGCAATGGCGACCAGTGCCGACCGGGGAGCGGTGCGTGACCCACAGGTTCTTTCGATCTGCCGCGGAGAGCAGCCATGAGTCGTGGCACCCTGTTCGATAAAGTCTGGAAGTTGCACTCTATTGACCAGCTTGAAAGTGGTCAGACCCAGTTGTTTATCGGCCTGCACCTGATTCATGAAGTTACTAGTCCACAGGCTTTTGCCATGTTGCGCGAGCTTGATCTTAAGGTCGCCTTCCCTGAAAATACTTTGGCAACTGTTGATCATATTGTGCCGACTGAAGATCAAGCGCGCCCTTTTGCTGATCCTCTGGCTGAGGAGATGATGCAGGCTCTGGAAGAGAACACTGCTGCCAGCGGAATTCGACTCTACAACGTCGGCAGCGGCAAACAGGGGGTGGTGCACATTATTGCTCCTGAACTGGGCTTGACCCAGCCGGGTATGACCGTCGCCTGTGGTGATAGCCATACCGCAACTCATGGCGCCTTCGGTGCGGTTGCATTTGGTATCGGCACTAGTCAGGTTCGGGACGTTCTGGCAACCCAGACCTTGGCGATGGACCCACTTAAGGTGCGTCGGGTTGAGGTGAATGGCGCTCTTTCGTCAGGAGTCTTTGCCAAAGATGTTATCTTGCATATCATCCGTCATCTCGGGGTTAAGGGTGGGGCGGGTTACGCCTACGAATTTGCCGGGACCTGCATCGACGCGATGAGTATGGAAGAGCGCATGACGGTCTGTAACATGGCAATCGAAGGGGGTGCGCGCTGTGGTTATATCAATCCGGATCAGATCACCTTCGATTATCTGCGCGGACGTGAGTTTGCTCCGCAGGGTGATCTCTGGCCGCAGGCCGAAGATTGGTGGCGTAGCATCGCCTCAGATTCTGATGCTGACTATGATGACCTGGTGATATTTGATGCCGCCGAGATCTCTCCAACCCTGACCTGGGGAATTACACCGGGGCAAGCGCTGGGACTTGATGAAACGTTGCCCGCGATTGAGAATTATGCGCCAGAGGAGCAGGATTTGATCCGTCAGGCCTATGCTTATATGGATCTGACGCCTGGGCAGTCGATGCTCGGTCTGCCGATCGATGTCGTCTTTATCGGCAGTTGCACCAATGGAAGGCTCAGTGACCTGCGTGAAGTAGCGAAAATTTGTGAATTACACGGCGGCAGGGTTCCGGCACAGATCAAAACAGTGGTCGTCCCTGGGAGTGAAGCTGTGAAGGCGGCGGCTGAAGCTGAAGGTCTTGATCAGATTTTTATCAAGCATGGCTTTGATTGGCGTAACGCAGGGTGCTCGATGTGTCTGGCGATGAATCCCGACAAGCTTGTCGGTCGGCAGATTTGTGCTAGTACCAGCAACCGCAACTTTAAAGGGCGGCAAGGTTCTCCTGCCGGACGCACGCTGTTGATGTCCCCGGCTATGGCGGCCTTGACTGCACTTGAAGGTAAAATCAGTGACGTACGGCCGTTGTTGAACAAGGAGGTGCAGTCATGAGTGCGATAACGAAAATCGCTGGGCGAGGAGTCCCGCTGCGTGGCAACGATATAGATACTGATCGAATTATCCCGGCGCGATTTCTGCGTTGTGTGACCTTTGATGGTTTAGGAGAGCACGCCTTTGCTGATGATCGCAGTCAGCTCAAGGCCGCAGGCCAGTTGCATCCCTTCAGTAATCCTGAGTATGCAGGCGCCAATGTTCTGGTGGTCGGGAGTAATTTTGGTTGTGGTTCGTCACGTGAGCATGCGCCGCAATCTCTGCAAAAGTGGGGCGTACGGGCGATTATTGGTGAGAGTTTTGCTGAAATTTTCTTTAATAACAATATTGCCATCGGGGTTCCCTGTGTGCGTCTTTTAGCGGCCGATATTGCTTCTCTTCAGGGTTTGATTGAAGATAGACCAACGCTTGATGTTGAGATCGATCTGGCAGCAGGCTCTGTCAGCGCTGCTGATTTTTCATTTGAGATCAAGATGCCTGAAGCTGCGCGTCAAATGTTCGTGCGTGGTCAATGGGATGCTACGGGGCAACTGCTGGCCAACCTGGATAAGGTTAGAACACGGGCCGCTCAGATCCCTTATTTAAATAAATTTATCCCCTGAATCAACGAAGGGTCGTCGGAGGTTTCCGGCGACCCTTTTGTTTTGCTGTACCGATAGCTCATTAAGCTGGCGGCAATTTTCCGACCGGAGGTTTGTGATGACTGATTCAACAGTCACTTTGCAGGATCTTAAACAAAAAATGGCCGATTTTGTTCGCGAACGTGACTGGGAGCAATTTCATACGCCGAAGAATATTTCGATGTCGATTGCGATTGAGGCTGCAGAGCTTATGGAGCATTTTCAGTGGCTGACAGTTGAGCAGTCACAACAGCTTGATGCCAAGGCTCTGGCCGCTATCGGTGAGGAATTGGCTGATATCGTTATCTATTCACTCTCAATGGCTAATTTTCTCAAACTCGATCTTGCCGAAACTGTGCTAGCCAAGATGGACAAGAATATCCGCAAATATCCAGCGGACAAGGTGCACGGCAAATCACATAAATATACCTATTATCAGGATAAAGATCGTAGTGAATGCTAGAAAACCGGGGAAACCGGCAAAAAAATATAGCCAGGCTGCACGTTTGCACGATGTGATTCGCATCCTTGAGCATCGCTACGGTGCAACTGTCGAAGAGTTGGTCGATGAATGCCAAGTGACGAGACGTACTGTTTATCGCGATCTGACTGCGATTGAAGATGCTGGCTACCCTCTGGTTAAGGAACTTCAGGATTCGGGTGAGGTTCTGTATCGATTTGTCGCCGGGTTCAAGCAATTACCCCCGATTACTTTTACCCTTGAAGAATTAATGACCCTCTATCTGTGCCGGGGACAACTCTCATTTCTGCAGGGGACGCCTTTTCAGGATGATCTCGATGCGGTTTTCGCCAGGCTTCGCTCTGGTTTGCCTCCCCGTTCGGTTGCTCATCTGGAGCGGATTGCTGAAGCAGGGAGCTCAAAGATTCAGGGATTTCGGGATTATACAAACCAGCGCACTATCCTGAACTGTTTGCGACAGGCACTCCTCAAGCAACAGCGCTGTCGTATGATTTACGCTCCAGCACGACGTGAAGCGAGTGAATATATCTTTGATCCGTACACATTGCTTTTTTACAATAGTTCTCTCTACCTGGGCGGTTATGTGCATAATCGCAAAGCACTGCGTTTGTTTCTGGTTGATCGCATTGAATCGCTGGTCGCAACTGAGGAACGTTTTGAGGTCCCCGAAGATTACACTCCTTCCCAATTAACCGGTGCCGCTTTCGGCTTGAACGATGAGGGTCCAGAGAGGCAGCTTGACCTTTTGTTTGCCGCACCAATTGCCCATCTTATTCGCGAACGGATTTGGCATCCTCAACAAGTCCTTGAAGAGCAAGAAGACGGCTCGCTACGGCTTCAGTTTACTGCCGCTGGCGATACTGAAATTCTTTCATGGCTTAATTCACTAATTCCACATGTCCAGATTCTGGGTCCAGCAAGCCTGCGCCAGATTTTTTTACAGGCCCTTCGCAAAACCCTGCATGAGTCAGAACTATTCCCCGAGTAGTTCGTGTGACATATTCTGTCTCTCCTCTTGGGTAGGCTCTGGTTAAAGGGCAGCCTGCCAACGACAAATAGAGGAGGAAGTGATGATTTCTCATTTTAATCTTTCCGGAAGCGAAAACTTTTTCTATCTGGATATCTCTGTAATTCAACAGGATTCTTGTGGCCTGAAAATAACCGGTGTTGTTGGTGACGGAAGCGCTGAAGCCTGGTTTGAGGCTTGTATTGGTGCCGAGTTGCAGGTTTGTGTTTTTCCGATATGGGAAGAAGGGAATGATTCACTCTGCCAGCGCTATGATCAGAGTTTGATTGAACAGGGGCTGGTCAATTGCCTCGAAGATGTCAGATTTTGTAGCGAGAAAACATTCGATCCAGATACGGGCCGCTGGCAGCAGAACATTATTGCTCTTGCAAAGCAGACGAACCCCTCTTTATGGCCAGCAGCTCGCATCGAAATGCCACATCAACATGTATGTGAAATGAACGCGATCTGGCAACGTCGGGCCTCTTGCTAGGCGAGCTCTGAACCGTGGTTGATATTGCATTTTCCTGTGAGCTGAGGTAGAAAAGAGCACCTTTTTACCATCGGGGAAAAATTAAATGCGTCAATTGATCCTGGCTTCGACCAGCCCTTATCGCCTCCAGTTGATGCGGCAGTTACAATTGCCATTTATTACTGCCGCACCTCCATTCAAAGAGACTATTGATCCGGCAGTTTCGCCTGAACTTTTGGTTCGTCACCTTTCACTTGGCAAAGCTCAGAGCCTCGCAGAGCGATATCCCAACGCGTTGATTGTCGGATCAGATCAGGTTTTTGTCGATCAACGTGGCCGCGCGGTTGGTAAGCCTGGAAATGAAGAAGCTGCGATCGCACAGCTACAACAGATGGCCGGACGAACCCATACCTTTTTTACCGGTATCGCGGTATTTGACAGCGCCAGTGGTTCCTATCAGACCGATTATTCGTCATTTTCTGTAACACTGCGTAAACTCAGTGATGAACAAATTACCGACTATGTCAAACGTGAGAAACCCTTTGAGTGTGCCGGAGCATTTAAAGTAGAGGGCCTCGGGATCGCACTGATGGAGAAGATGGATGGGGATGATTACAATGCTCTGATCGGCTTGCCATTAATCAAGCTCGTCACCCTGCTCCAGCAAAACGGTGTTGAAGTTCTTGCATGTGAAAAGTGATTTTAATCGTTTCTATTGTTGACCTGAAAAAGATAAATCTCCATAATAGCCCTCCAATCTTTCGCCTGGAGGGGGTATGAAGATCTCAATTCGTCTGGTCCTGTTACTTAGTTTTCTCTCTGTTATCTGGGGAACATTCTTCCTTACGACCACCTCTTTGCAGCTCACCTCTGAAAAAGTTCTAGAAGATCATGCCCATGTCATTATGGAGAATATCGCCTCCTATGCCATGGAGCAGAGCCAAAATTACCTGAGCAAAGCACAGCGTGCAACAGAACTGACGAAAAGCCTGCTCAGATCGCAGGTTCTTGTTCAGGAGAACGGTCGTGCGCTGGAGAACTATTTTTTAGAGCAGTTGATAGCCTATCCGGATATTTCAGGAATATATCTTGGATCACCCAATGGAAGTTTTTTCTTTGTCAGTCGGAACGACAAGTACTCTCCTGGTGGGATCAGAACTAAAATCATCAGTCATGAAAGTGGGCAACGGAAGGTGCGTTACGTGTGGCGCGATGCGCAGCGTAATGTGATCGCTGAAGAAGATGATCCGAACGATAAGTACGATCCACGTAGTCGTCCTTGGTATCTGGGTGCGATGGCCGCAGACGGTATCTTCTGGACCGACCCGTATATTTTCTTCACCTCTCAAAAACCGGGGATTACCATCAGCGGTCCGACCTATAATCTGGAGGGTCAGTTGGGTGGAATCGTTGGCGTCGATATTGAGATTGATCAGCTTTCAACTTTTATCGCCAAATTACGTATCGGCACCAACGGGCGGGCTTTTATGCTTAATCAGAATCGTGATGTCGTTGCTTTTCATGATGTTGACCAAATCAAATGGCCTGCCGAAGAGGGGCAACCGAGTTCGCGACTGGTTAAGATTGACGAATTTCAAGATAAGCTCAGTCGCGCGTCTTTCGATGCGCTTGGCATTGCGCAAGAGAAGTCGAGTCAGATCCTGCTTAATCATGCAGAATATGTAAATTTTGAATTTGAGGGCGACAACTATCAGGCAATGTTTACACCCTTCCCTGATCCACAGTGGCCATGGGTCATTGGCATGTACCTGCCAGAAGATGATTATCTGGGGGCGCTTAAGCAAAACAGGGTGAATAATTATTTGATCACTTTTGCTATCTCGGTCCTGGCGAGTATTCTAATTCTTTTTATTGCTCGATCGATAGCCAGACCGGTCATCGGTCTGCGGCGCTATGCCGAAGATATTTCCGCAGGTGACTTTGATCGTGATAAAGAGCAACTTTTGTCTCAATGCAAATTTAAAGAAGTCAGCGAGACGGCTGTCCGTTTTGAAGGGTTGATGGTTGATCTAGATCTTGCTCATGCGCACCGGCAGAAAGCTGAGGAGGATCTGCGCCAAAAGGAAAATCAATACACAGCTTTGGTCGAAAACCTTAAAGTTGGTGTTTTCCGTATCAGTCGAGAGGGTGAGATCCTCAGTGCAAACCCTGCATTTGCGCAGATGCTCGGTTGTACAACAGTTTCTGAGTTGAAAAAACATAACATTGCCAGTTTTTATTGCAATCTGGAAGATCGGAAGCAATTACTCGATGCCCTGCATGCTCATCGACACGTCGATAATTGGGATTTGCAGCTCAAGCCGATTGGGAAGGGTGAGCCGATTTGGGTTTCGATCTATGGAAGAGTAAAGGACAGGCCTTCGGATTGTTACACTGAGGGTATTTTAGAGAACATCACCGCACGAAAACGTTCAGAAGAGATGTTGATCCTTTCAGAGCGTATGGCTGCGGTCGGGACCATGGCGAGTGGTGTGGCCCATGAATTTAATAATATCCATACGGGTGTACTTGGATATGCAGAGTTAGGAATGCGAATTAAGCATCTCCCCGCGACTGCTCTGACCTACTTTGAAAAAATTCTCAAGGCTTCGTTGCGTGCCCGTGACTTGACGGAGAATCTGTTGAGTTGTTCGAGTCAACAGAGTTCCAAGAAGCTACGTGCCGATCTGAATATGACAATTCGTGAGAGTTACGCGTTGATAGAGCGTGATTTTATAAATGATGGCGTCGAGATCGAATGTGATTTTGGTGAGGTTCCACAACTTTTGATGGATCGCGCTCAGGTTGGACAGGTGATTCTTAATTTCTTAATCAACGCGCGTCATTCTTTGATCGGCTGCCCCGACAAAAAAATTCGTATCAGTAGCGGTGTTACCGATAATAAGGCCTGGATTCAAGTGGCCGATTCCGGTTGTGGAATTCCTGAAGATAAGCATAAAAAGATTTTCACCCCATTTTATTCAACCAAGGGGGAGCACGCCCGTTCCAACTCTCCACAGGCGACTGTCCGCGGAACTGGTTTAGGCCTCGCGGTTTGTCACACGATTGCTAAAAATCACAACGGTTGTATCGAGGTCGACAGCCAGGTCGATTTCGGGAGCAGCTTCACCTTTTTTCTGCCCCTGAGAAATGCCAGCGTAGAGGCATTGGGAGTGCAGGTTGAATACCCAAAATTCTTCGTTAATCCAGAATTGAAAGGTCGGATTCTGGTTGTCGATGATGAACCGAATGTTCGTGAACTGATCGAACAGGTTTTGACTGGGCAGGGCTATGAAGTGGTTACGACCGATGATGGTAGCGAAGGGCTGCGTATCATTCGCAACGAAGGGGTTGACCTGGTGCTGGTCGATATGCAGATGCCGAAGATGAGTGGTTTGGATTTCCTTGGCCAGTTACAGACAATCGAAACGGAGAGAAGGCCTGCCTCCATGATTGTCACGGGCAAGTTGTCTGATGTCGTCACCAATGAACAGGTTGGTCTCGATATTGTCGGTACATTGACGAAGCCGTTTGTAATCGATGAACTTCAGACTATGGTCTATTCTGCAATAACGCAGAAACGGGCCAGAACAGTAGGTGTAAAGTTTAAGTGAAAGTGCGATTCTCCTGTTCTTTTACGCGGATAAATGTGGTGCGTTTGCTCAGCTCACGGAGTTCAGCGGCACCAACATAGGTGCAGGTCGAACGCACACCACCAAGAATATCGCGGACAGTCTCTTCGACCGGCCCACGATAGGGCACTTCGACAGTTTTGCCTTCGGAGGCCCGATACTCGGCAACACCACCGACATGCTTACTCATGGCGGTTGTGGAACTCATCCCATAGAAGAGTTTATATTGCTGACCGTCGCGGTCGACAAGCTGTCCGCCACTTTCATCATGACCAGCAAACATGCCGCCGAGCATGACAAAATCGGCGCCCCCGCCGAATGATTTGGCAACATCTCCCGGACAGACGCAACCGCCATCAGAGATGATCCTGCCTCCCAGACCATGTGCCGCATCGGCACATTCAATCACTGCGGAAAGTTGTGGGTATCCGACCCCGGTTTTGACTCGTGTGGTACAGACTGAGCCTGGACCAATTCCGACTTTGACTACATCTGCTCCGGCAAGGAGTAATTCTTCAACCATCTCACCAGTAACGACATTTCCTGCAATGATGGTCATCAGCGGGTATGATTCGCGCACGCGCGTGACAAAATCAACAAAGGCTTCGGCGTAACCATTTGCGACATCGATACAGATAAATTTAAGCAGAGGAGCCGCGCTAACGATAGACTGAAGTTTTTTCATATCATCATCTGAGGTCCCGGTACTGACCATGATTCGCGGGTAGATGCTCTCGTCGGATTGTTTAAGCCAGTTTTTCCATTCAGCGACTGAGTAGTGTTTGTGGATGGCGCAGACCATATTGTGGCGGGCCAACGCTTCGGCCATAGCAAATGTTCCGACCGTATCCATGTTTGCCGCAATAATCGGGACTCCACTCCATTGATGGTTACTGTGTAAAAACTTGTAGTTACGTTCGAGCTTAACCTCTGCTCGACTTTTCAGGGTAGAACGCTTTGGCCTGATCAGAACGTCACTGAATCCGAGCTTTAGATCTTGTTCGATGCGCATACAGTTCTCCCCATCTTGACAGTTAAATTCAACATCTATTGTAGCGAGCTGCGTCGTTTTAGGCGATGTTTTTTTCTGCCGGGTTCCTGGTCGTTTCAGTTGACCATTTTTGAATCGTAGTGCTAAAATTCAGATCTCGTTTAAAGCTTATTTGCTGAGTTGTCTACGGAAGATAAACTCATAAATTACAGCTATTTGTAGTTTGTTTCCCTCTTCTATTTGGTGTTATTCCTTTATGCAGTCATCCAACTTTGTTCATCTCCATCTTCATAGTCAATACAGTTTGCTAGATGGGGCTATCAAGCTCGATGAACTTGTCTCACGTGCCAAGAGTTTTAATATGCCCGCAGTTGCCGTTACAGATCACGGCAATATGTTCGGGGCGGTAGAGTTTCACAGTAAAGCACACGCTGCCGGGATCAAACCGATTATTGGTTGTGAAGTTTATGTTGCTCCTGGCTCGCGTTTTACCAAGGGGAATGCCCGGGGGTCTTCGGAAGCGTCTTATCATCTGGTGCTGCTTTGCCAGAATTTAGCCGGTTATAAGAATATCTGTCGTCTGATTTCTGCCGCTTACCGCGAAGGGTTTTATTATCGGCCGCGAATCGATTGGGACCTGCTCGCACAGCATAACGAGGGTCTGATCTGTCTGTCTGCTTGCTTAGGTGGCGAGTTACCAACCTTGTTCAATCTTGGCCAGCCGGAAGGTGCGTTGCAGCGCGCCCGGGAAATGTCGCAGATTTTTGATGATGATCGTTTTTATCTCGAGCTGCAGGAAAACTTCATTCCAGAACAAAAAAAGGCAAATGATGGTCTGATTCAGTTGTCTCGTGAACTGGATTTACCGCTGGTGGCAACTAATGATTGTCACTATTTGCGGAAAGAAGATGCCTTTGCTCATGAGGTTCTGCTCTGCATTCAGACCGGTAAAACGATGGATGACCCAAAGCGGATGCGTTTTTCCAACGATGAGTTTTATGTCAAAAGTCCGCAAGAGATGGCAACGCTGTTTCCTGAACATCCGGAAGCATTAGCCAATACCCTGAAGATCGCTGAGCGCTGCAACCTCGAACTCGATTTTAATACCTACCATTTCCCGCAATATGAGAAACCGGCGGATAAAACCCTCGATGAGGTTCTCGCCGAGATGAGCTGGCAGGGCCTCGAAGTCCGTCTGGATGAGGTGCGTAAGGTTCGCGAAATCAGTGTTGAGGATCTCAAGGCATACCATGAGCGTTTACAGATTGAGCTCGACTGTATCGCTCAAATGGGCTTTCCCGGTTATTTTCTGATCGTTGCCGATTTCATCAACTGGGGCAAAAATAACGGGGTTCCGGTCGGGCCCGGCCGGGGGAGTGCTGCGGGGAGCCTCGTCGCTTGGTCGACGGGTATCACAGATATCGACCCGCTCCCCTACAACCTGCTGTTTGAACGTTTTTTGAATCCAGAACGGATCTCGATGCCTGATATCGATGTCGATTTTTGTATCTATGGGCGTGAGCGGGTCATCGATTACGTGCGTGAGAAATATGGGCCAGAGAACGTCGCCCAGATCATCACCTTTGGAACCATGCTGGCCAAGGGGGTGTTGCGTGATGTCGGACGGGCGATGAATATCCCTTATGGCGAGGTCGATCGGATCGCCAAGATGGTCCCTAATGTCCTCGGCATCACTTTGAAAGACGCGATCGAACAGGAGCCTAAACTCAAAGAATTAAGAGAAAAGAATCCCCAGGTCAAAGAGTTAATTCGAATCTCACTGGCGCTTGAGGGTTTAACTCGTCATGCCTCGACCCACGCTGCTGGTGTTGTTGTTACGCCGAAGCCCCTGCCAGAATATCTGCCACTTTATACCGATCCAAAGTCAGGCGGGCAGGTGACTCAGTACCCGATGAGTTATGTCGAAAAAATCGGGTTGGTCAAGTTCGATTTTCTGGGGTTAAAGACCCTGACGGTTATCGAAGGAGCCGTCAGGCTGATACGGGCAGGGGGCGTCAGCGATTTCGATCTGAAGCTGATCGGAGATGATGACAAAAAATCTTATGAATTGCTGTCACGTGGTGAAACAACAGGGGTATTCCAGCTAGAATCCTCGGGGATGAAAGAGTATCTGGTCAAACTCAAACCGAGTTGTTTTGAAGACCTGATCGCGATGGTCGCCCTCTACCGTCCCGGGCCGCTCGGCTCAGGTATGGTCGACTCCTTTATCAAGCGTAAGCACGGCTTGGAGACGTTCGATTATCCTTTCCCGCAGCTCGAACCGCTCTTGAAGGATACCTACGGCGTTATCGTTTATCAGGAACAGGTCATGCTGATTGCTCAGGTGCTGGCAAATTTCAGCCTGGGTGGCGCCGATCTGTTGCGCCGTGCGATGGGCAAGAAGAAGCTCGAAGAGATGACCAAGCAGAAGGGCCTCTTTCTTGCCGGTGCCAAGGAGAACCAGCTTGATCTGAAGAAGGCCGAAGCGGTCTTCGATCTGATGGAGAAATTTGCCGCTTACGGTTTTAACAAGTCGCACTCGGCCGCCTATGCGCTGATTGCATACCATACCGCTTATCTCAAGGCGCACTATCCGGTTGAATTCATGGCCGCACTTTTGACCGAGGATATGGAGAACACCGACAAGGTGATCAAAAATATCAGCGAAGTGCGTGCCATGGGGATCGAGGTTTTTCCACCTGATATCAATGCCTCTGACCGTTCCTTTACCGTTTGTGAAAGTTCTATGCGCTTCGGACTCGGCGCAGTTAAGGGGGTCGGTTCTGCAGCACTTGACTCGATCATCGAGGGGCGGAAAGGCAAGCCCTTCAGTTCCTTGCAGGATTTTTGTGAGCGGGTCGATCTGCGCAAGGTCAACAAGAAGGTTGTCGAAGCGCTGATCAAGTGCGGTGCCTTCGATACCTTGGGTGGCAAACGAGCACAATTCATGGCTGCATTTGAAGAGTCGATGGAGATCGGTCAGCGCCTCCAGAAAGAACGCGAGTCAGGACAGGAGTCGCTCTTCGGCAACCATGAGGTGGTTTCCGTCGCCGGAAATGGCTACGGAATATTGCCCGAGATTGCCGAGTGGGACGAACGTGATCTGTTGATCTATGAAAAAGAATCGCTCGGGTTTTATGTCTCTGGGCATCCTCTCGACCGCTTTGCCGATGTGATCAAGCGTTTTACGACTTGTGATACCTCAGGCCTAAGCGAGCGGAAAGATAAGGAGACTGTCCGCCTGTGTGGAATTGTCTCCGGGATCAAGGAACTGATGACCAAAAAGGGTGATCGGATGGCCTTTATCTCCCTTGAGGACCTCACCGGATCGGTCGAATGTGTTGTCTTTCCCGAGGTCTATGCGGCTTCAATGGAACTGCTCAAGGGCGAAGAGCCGCTTCTGCTCATTGGTGAACTGGACGTTGGCGAAGAGGCATGCAAGCTTTTGGTCAGTGAGGTTTCCTTGCTGCGCGATGTGACACAAAAACAGACGCGGCGGATCAATATCCGCTTAAACACGTCTGGGCTGGAAGAAATTCAACTGCGTCAGCTTAAATCGATTGTTCAGAGTTATCGGGGCGGCTGTGATGTTTCCTTACATATGGTGATACCTGATCGCAGTGAAACCATCATCCGTTTGCCTAAAAATCTCAAAATGGCGGCTTCTGATGAAGCGATGGCCGAAGCCGAAAAAATATTCGGCTACAATATAATGACCTTTGAGTGATCTGGGAAGCTCCGTGCGCTTGTTACTTGAACAAGGCAGCAAACTTCTATATGCTGATTCATTCGTTTTGCAAAGGAGCGATCAATGAGTAACTATCTAGAATTTGAAAAACCGCTGGCCGAACTTGAAGTAAAAATTGGCGAGCTGCGTGATTATTCCACCGATAATGTTGATTTTACCAGCGATATCAAAAAGCTTGAAAAGAAATCAGCAAAGCTTAAAAAAGAGATTTTCACTAATCTCAGCCGTTGGCAGCGTACCCAGTTGGCGCGGCATGCTGACCGACCCTATGTGCTTGACTATATTAATTTAATCTTCACTGACTGGTTTGAAGTGCGTGGAGATCGTAACTTCCGTGACGATCCGGCATTGGTTTGTGGCTTTGCCCGCTTTGAAGGTCAACCCTGTTGCGTTATTGGTCATCAGAAGGGTCGAAATACCAAAGAGAAGGTTTATCGTAATTTCGGGATGCCTAATCCTGAAGGGTACCGCAAGGCGCTCAGGGTGATGAAAATGGCCGAACAGTTTGGTCTTCCGATTTTCACATTTGTCGATACGCCCGGGGCCTTTCCTGGTATCGGGGCCGAAGAACGTGGCCAGGCCGAGGCTATTGCTCGTAATCTGCGCGAGATGGCGACTCTCAAGGTTCCAGTAATTGTCACTATCGCTGGCGAAGGTGGTTCGGGTGGTGCGTTAGCCATCGCGGTCGGTAACCGAGTGCTGATGATGGAATATTCTGTCTACGCAGTTATCTCTCCTGAGGGTTGTGCTGCTATCCTTTGGAATGACGGAGCGAAAGGGCCTCAGGCCGCCGAAGCACTCAAGCTGACGGCTCGTGATGTTGAAGCTCTAGATACCGTGATCGATGACGTGGTGCCCGAGCCTCTTGGCGGTGCGCATAGTGATCATAAGACGACTGCAGATACCCTTAAAAAATACCTGAGGCGGCACTTGGATGAGCTTTCTCAGTTGTCCGCAGACGAACTGATTGAGCAGCGTTATCAACGTTTCCGCAAGATGACTCAGATAGAAGAGTAAGGCTCCCATGCGTTTCTTTTGTTTGTTTTTACTCGTGATGCTCTCGGTGTCCTGTGGTGGGCATCGCACCTGGGTCATTGAAACGCCTGAAACGCGTGAGCTTAAAGGCTGGCAGAAACCCTACGAAGTTGACGGTCAGCGCTATCATCCCCTGCGTGATCATCAGGGTTTCTCTCAGGAGGGTATTGCCAGTTGGTATGGTAAAAAATTTCATGGTCGTCTCACCAGTAATGGTGAGACGTACGATATGTATGCCATGACCGCAGCCCACAAAACCTTACCTCTTGGAGTAGAGGTCAAGGTCGTCAACCAGCGCAACGGAAAATCAACAATTGTGCGTATCAATGACCGTGGCCCCTTTGTTGCGGGCCGAATTATTGACCTCTCTTATTCTGCCGCTAAAAAGCTTGATGTTGTTGAGCAGGGGACTGCACCTGTAACAATTGTTGCGCTCGGGTATCCACATCGTGAAGGATCAAAGACGACCTATTCTGTTCCTCAAAATTATGATGCTGGAAGTTTTGCTGTTCAGGTCGGTGCATTTTCACAAGCTGCCAATGCCAGACGTCTCGCCCAGCAACTCAAACAACGCTTTGGGCGTGCCGATGTCCATTTTAACGATGCCAATGGTCGGGCGCTCTATCGAGTGCGTGTCGGAGATTATAACTCCTTAAGTAAAGCCGAAGCCACCAAGGGGAGCCTGATGAATAATGGGTTTCCCGGTGCATTTGTTGTTGCTTTTGACTGATGGAGACTCCTTGTTTAATATCTTAACGGCTGTTTTTTTCATAAAAATTGCTCATGTTGCTTGACAACAGGTGGATCTACACGTTTAATTGCGATTGATTTATTAGAGTTGTATGTGGGTCTGCCCATCAGGGGGGATGACCTGCTTGTCTGTCTTTGATGAGGCAGTTTTTTTCCACAGTGAAGAACAAGGAGTAGAAAAGATGGCTGAAGGTACTGTTAAATGGTTCAACGATGCTAAAGGGTTTGGTTTTATCGAGCAGGACAATGGTCCTGATGTGTTCGCACATTTCTCGGCAATTGGCGGCGAGGGCTTCAAATCTCTCAACGAAGGCGAGCGGGTCAGCTTTGACGTGTCCGAAGGCCAAAAAGGTCCTCAGGCGAGCAACATCGTCAAGATTTAATTATCAACTCAGTTGATGAATTAAGAGGGCCGATTTATGTCGGCCCTTTTTTTTATGGGTTTTATTCGTTGCCTGGAAGCTACAGACTTAATAAACTCAAATAGAAATCAGAAGAGGCAGGAGTGCTTATGTCTAACCCTGGTGAATTTTTACAAGCCTGTGCTGCTGGTCAGGTATGGTTGTTCTGCGAGGCCTGTGATGAACCAAAGAATTTCAACGTTGTCCAGCATATCGATTCGATAGGCAACCCGACCTATTGGGGGCAGGAACCCTGGTGGCATGATACACGGGTCTTTGAATGCCCAGACTGCAAAACCGAACAGAGTTCATTACTTGAATTGCGCGCCGACGGCGCTGGTGGCCCGTGCGGCTAACCTTAGCCTTTAGTTCTGGTCCTTTTGCTCGCTGTCGGCGTTATGCCTCTTTGGCTTAACGCTATTTTTTCTTCGGTCTCTTCTTTTTAGACCCTGCCGCGCTGTAGTTTCCAAGGAAATCTTCTTTGAAGGCAGAAAACTCCCCATCTTCAATTGCTTTACGTGCACCTGCAACCATATTGAGATAGAAGTGGACGTTATGGATGGCCGATAGGGTTGCCGAGAGAATCTCATTGGCGTTGAATAGGTGGTGCAGGTAGGCCCTGCTGAAATTCTTGCAGCAGTAGCAGTCACAGGCAGGATCGACCGGAAAGAAGTCGCGACGATATTCTCGGTTGGTCAAGCGCAATTTGCCGCGACTGGTAAAAACGGTAGCGCTACGTGCGTAGCGGGTCGGGATGACGCAGTCGAACATATCCATCCCTCGTTCGATACTTTCCAGAATATCTTCAGGCAGGCCAACGCCCATAAGGTAACGCGGTTTGTTCTCCGGTAAAAATGGAGCCGTGTAGTCCACTACTTTTTTAAGAAGTTCAAGCCCTTCGCCGACGCTGACACCACCAACTGCATAGCCAGGGAAATCCATCTTTGTGAGTTGTTCTGCACATTCCCTGCGCAGGTCCGGGTACACGCTTCCCTGAACAATGCCGAAGAGCGCTTGATCTTGGCGGTTGTGGTGCTTTAAGCAGTTCTCGGCCCAGCGCAGAGTTTTTTTGATCGATTTGGCAGAATACTCGTGTGTCGCCGGGTAGGGGATACATTCATCGAAGGCCATGATAATATCGGCTCCGAGATCGTTCTGAATATGCATGGCTTCTTCGGGGCCGAGAAAAATCTCCTCGCCAGTGAGTTCATGGCGGAAGTGGACACCTTCTTCACCGATTCTTTTTTTGGGAAGAGAGAAGACTTGAAACCCGCCGCTGTCGGTTAGGATCGGTTTCTTCCAGTTCATGAAACTGTGCAAGCCACCGGCCTTTTTAACTAGAGATTCTCCGGGCTTGAGGTGCAGGTGATAGGTGTTGGACAGGATGATTTGCGCACCAGTATCTTCTACCTGCGCCGGGGTCATCGCCTTGAGTGCGCCGTGGGTTCCGACCGGCATGAAGATTGGCGTTTCGATCACGCCATGAGGAGTGTGCAAGCGGCCACGACGTGCGGCAGTCTTTGGATCTTTGTGCAGAAGTTCAAAATTGAACATCGATTTCTCCGTGGGATCAGGCGTCGTCGGTCGTTATCCGGCAACAGGGCGCTAGACGTATAACAGAATCACCGAATGCGTGCAAGAAAGAGTCTGTTGAAATGATTGACGGTTCGCTTGAAAAAAAAATGAGACGGGCTGATTACACTTCCCTTCGTTTTAATATCCGATTTGATGAGGATTTTTTATTGCCAGCTTACGCACTGCTGCGTTTACGGCGCGAATTGAGTTGCGTGCTTAAATGTGATTTTAGCAGCAGCCGGAGTTCTTCTGAATTTAGATTCCTGCTGCAGCCCAACCTTCCGACGGATCCGGTCCTGCTGCGACGCGTTCAGCAGCCAGCACCAGGATTTATTTTACGGATCGACAGTTTGCAGCCTCAAAAGTATGTAGCTGGTGATCGGCTAACTCTGCACGTCTGTTTTTTTGCTCAGGGTATGTTCTTGGTTGAACCCTTTACCCGCTTGCTTGAAGCCCTTGGGCCTGTTGGCCTTTGTGGCAAAGCAGGCCGTTTTCATTTGGAGTCGATTGATGAGGATTCAGGGCACTCCATCGCTAGGGAGCTCTGGAATGGCGGAGAATTTTCGATAGCACCGACAATCTCAGACTTGAGTCAGTATTTTAATGCCTTGCCTGGGACTTCGGTCAAATTTGAATTTATGACTCCTGCGCGTTTATTGAAAAATTCCAGGCCGTTGTTTCGTTCTGGTTTTGACGAGATCTTCCCCTTTATTTTGCGGCGTGTCACTGGGATGCTCGCAATCTGGGCTGAGCTTGAAGATGTTTTTGATCCTGGCCATTTACTCGAGTGCGCAGCCACTTTAGTTGAGTCAGAGAACCGCTTACACTGGCAAGATTGGCGGCCTCTGCAAAAGCATGAAGAGGCCGGTGGTTTGAGCGGCTCGGTTATCCTTCGTGGCAACAAACTTGCTGAACTTTGGCCGCTACTTGTGATCGGCGAATTGTTCGGAATCGGTAAGGGGGCAGCATTTGGTGCAGGCCGATATCGATTGATTTAGTTTCTGGATGTTGTTGGCTGGGTTCCTTCAGGTATAATGTGAGGAGAGTTTG
This sequence comes from Deltaproteobacteria bacterium, assembly GCA_024280485.1. GTDB lineage: Bacteria > Desulfobacterota > Desulfuromonadia > Desulfuromonadales > Geopsychrobacteraceae > Geopsychrobacter. Next base: position 9,478 of record JAJRQB010000103.1, on the reverse strand, counting down.
GAATTTTTCTTCTCAGCCGAGGAGGTGCCTTATGAAAGACGCTTGGGACGACCGCAAAAAAGCTATCGAAAATGAATACTTTCATCGTCAGGAACAAAAACTTATCAATCGGATGAAGCAGGAAGCTGAAGAGACCCTGGTCAAGTCACATTGTCACAATCATTGCCCCAAGTGTGGGGAGGCTCTTGAGCCGATGACTTTCCGTGAGGTTCCTTTAGATCGTTGTCGCGGTTGTGGAGGAGTCTGGCTGGGGCCAAATGACCTGAAAACTCTCGCCGAAAAAGATCACCGAAGCTGGTTTGATCTTTGGTTCCGTCAAGAAGAGACTGATACCGTTGAGGGGGAAACTAGCATATGAACTTGTTCTTTATCCTGTTGTTGATCGCCTTTATCGCCGCTGGCTATTATGTTTACAAACGTCTGCTCAAAATTGAACGTGAGATTCGAGCGGATCAGCACGCTCTTGTTGATGAGGATGATTCGGTCATTGAGTCTGATATTGAACCCATCTCTTCAGAACCCGCGCAGAAGGTGGAAGATAGTGATGTCTTGTCGAAAGATATTGGGCTGAACGATCAGATCGTGTTAGTGGTTGAAGGTTCTCCTGGTTTGGCTCAGGCTGAAATTTATGACAAATTCCCAGATAAGGATCGGCGCGAACTGCAGAAACTGCTACGTCAGCTAGATCAATCAGGTCAGTTGAGGCGAGAAAAAAAAGGGAGCAGTTATCAAATTTATCCTCTCTGAGACTGAGAGTTATGATGAAATAAAAAACGCCAAGGAGCTAACTCCTTGGCGTTTTTTATTTCAAATATGGAACCAGAGATTAACGCAGATTGTAAAAGACGTCTTTCCCAGCGTAGACCGCCACGTCATCAAGTTCGTCTTCTATGCGTAGCAGTTGGTTATATTTACAGATGCGGTCGGTACGACAGAGAGAGCCGGTCTTGATTTGACCCGCGTTGGTTGCTACCGCCAGATCAGCGATGGTGGTGTCTTCGGTCTCGCCGCTGCGGTGTGAAATGACAGCAGTGTAGCCTGCCCGTTTGGCCATCTCGATGGCCTCGAGGGTTTCAGTCAGGGTGCCGATCTGGTTGACCTTGATCAGGATCGAGTTGGCGATCCCTTTGTCGATCCCCTCTTTGAGAATTTTGGTGTTGGTGACAAACAGGTCATCGCCAACGATCTGGATCTTGTCCCCCAGTTTCTCGGTCAACAGCTTCCAGCCATCCCAGTCGTTTTCGGCCAAGCCGTCCTCAATGGAGATGATCGGGTAACGATCGACCAGATCTGCGTAGAAAGCGATGGTCTCTTCAGCGGTTTTGATTACCTGTTTTTCGTTGGCAAAGTTGTACTTGCCGTCTTTGTAGATTTCAGACGCAGCAACATCCAGTGCCAGCATAACATCTTCGCCTGCCTTGTACCCGGCGGCTGCAATCGCCTCCATAATGACCTGCAGGGCTTCTTCATTGCTCTTCAGGTCTGGGGCAAAACCACCCTCGTCACCGACCGCAGTATTATAGCCTTTGTCCTTGAGAACTTTTTTCAGCGCATGAAAGATCTCGGCCCCCATACGCAGAGCTTCCTTGAAGCATGACGCGCCAACCGGCATGATCATGAATTCCTGGATATCGACGTTATTGTCGGCGTGCTCGCCACCGTTGATGATGTTCATCATCGGTACGGGCAACTCTTTAGCATTGGTGCCGCCAAGGTATTGATACAGAGGCAGGCCAGCTTCTTCAGCGGCTGCTTTGGCGCAGGCCATCGAAATGCCGAGCAGGGCATTCGCACCCAGATTACTTTTGGATTCAGTGCCATCCATGTCGATCAGTTTGCGGTCGATGCCGACCTGGTCGCTGGCATCGAGGCCGATCATCTCGGCAGCGATGATGTCATTAACGTTCTCGACAGCCTTGAGAACGCCCTTGCCGAGATAGCGGGTCATGTCGCCGTCGCGCAGTTCAATCGCTTCACGTTCACCGGTCGACGCACCACTAGGGACCGCAGCCCGTGCCATAATGCCGCTCTCAAGCGCTATTTCTACTTCAACAGTCGGGTTGCCGCGCGAATCGAGTATTTCGCGGGCATAAACATCAATAATTTCGCTCATGGCATTCCCCTTGATACGATATGGTGAAAAAGGTATCGTCCTGACTGCGAAAGTGCGGTCGGGTCGGTTTGAAACGAGACATAATATAGCAGGGCTTTCACCTATGTGAAGCGCTTTTTGCCTTTTTCAGTTATTTTTTCCTGATATTGGAATTAGGATTTCCATGACACCAGAACTTTCAATCATAGTACCGATCCTCAATGAAGAGGAACAGCTCCGCTGCCTGCTCACAGATCTGCTGCGACAGACGAATATCGATTTTGAAGTCATCCTCAGTGATGGGGGTTCAATAGATAACCCTGCAGCGGTTGTTGCCGAATATCGACGTTTTTGTGGATACCCTATCTCTTTGCATGTTGGTGAAAAAGGTCGCGGCCGACAACTGAACGCCGGCATTGCTAAAGCACGCACCAGTTGGCTGTTGTTACTTCATGTTGATAGTCGTTTTCAGGACGAACTGGCGTTGCGACGTGGCCTGAATCTGATGAAGGACTTCAAGACGAGTCTGGTTGCCGGGCGTTTTCCACTCCATTTTCGCCACACTGAGAGTCAGGAACCAAGCGCGGGATATTACTATTATGAATGGAAGACGCGCTTGCCACGTGAGGAATGTATTCATGGCGATCAGGGCTTTCTTTTGAATCGCGAAACCTTTCAGCGTGTCGGGCATTTTCGTGAGAATTTGCCGGTGATGGAGGATACTGACTTTGCCGAACGTCTGCGTCGAATCGGTCGTTGGGTCCTCTTGCCGAGCGAGATATCAACCTCTGCGCGGCGTTTTGAGACCGAAGGCCTCTGGCAACGCCAGTTGCTCAACGCACTGATCATGTGTTTTCGTAGCATCGGCTGGGAAGATTTCTTTACCGACGCCATTTCGGTTTATCGCCAACAAGGGGTGGGGGAAGCTCTTCGTATTCGTCCTTTTTTCAGGCAGGTCAGGCGCAGTATGAAAAGGCTTCCGCTTAAACAACGGTTAGGTATCTGGTATCGCAGCGGTAGTTATGTACGGGGCCATGCATGGCAGCTGGCTTTTGCTCTGGATGCCAAACGCGCATTCAAAAAAATGTTCCGGTCGGGCAGGGGAAAAAGCGCTGGGTTAATCTGTTTGAACCGCTCTATAACCTGTTGACCAACAATCCGCTTGGTCGATCGGCTGCGACGTTGTTGCTGTGGTTCTGGTTTTATTCAACATGGTTCGTATTATTTTTTACTGAACGTACTGTCCGATCGAAGCTCTAAGGTTTCAGATCGCAACCTAGACTATTTCATTTGCATTTGGCCTTGTGTGGTAACGACGGCTGAACTTAATTCCTTAGAGGTACATAACGACTCCCGCAATGTAATTATTGTGGCCCTCTGTATGTTTAGCTGTGCCCGCTTGAAAGTCCTCGTATGAACCTCTCAGTTTAACTTCTTGATTTTATCAAAAAATATAAAAAGCTTGACCCAGTCTCCTGTTTTTAGATATATCAAGAATTCTTGATATAATTGATTCCAGCAAAGCGGATATAGGCATGCTCGAAATTTTTAAATCGTTGGCTGATCCGACCCGTTTGCGGCTGTTGAATATTTTGCAGCAGGGGGAGTTTACCGTTCAGGAGCTGATAGAGGTCCTGCGGATGGGTCAGTCGCGCATTTCGCGTCATTTGAAGATTCTTCTTGAGGCGGGCCTGTTATCAGTCAAGCGCGAGGGGACCTGGGCTTATTATCGTTTGCTTCCGGTCGCCCCGCTCGCTGAGCGTCTGCTCCCCTTACTTGAATCTGAGTTTGAACTCCTGACGGATTCGGTAGCAGATAGAGCCGCAGTGGTTACTGTCTTGGCAGCCAGACGTGAGCGGAGTCAATTCTTCTTCAATCGTCATGCTCGCGACTGGGATCAGCTTGCCAGGCAGTTATTGCCAACCCCGGAGTATGCTGAGAGGTTGCTGATGAGTTTGCCGCACTCTCGATGTTTGTTGGAGATTGGTGTCGGTACCGGTGGTCTGCTGGAGGCCCTGCGGACTAAGAGTGAACAACTCATCGGAGTTGATCATGCTCCTGCGATGTTGGTCGCTGCCCGTCAGCGGCTTGAGGAGATTGGTCTTGATAATGTTGACCTGCGTCTTGGCGAGATGGAGCACTTGCCCCTGGAGTCGGCGTCAGTCGACACTGCGGTTCTCAACATGGTGCTGCACCATGCCTCTGACCCGTTGACGGTATTGAGAGAGGTATTCCGGGTGTTACAGCCGGGCGGATTCTTGTTGATTGCCGACCTGTTACGCCACCAGGATGAGTGGATGCGAGAAAAGTTGGCTGACCAGTGGCTCGGATTTACTGAGGACGAATTGCTCGGCTGGGGTGGGCAAATCGGGTTTGAAAAAATATTTAGTGAAGCGTTAGGTGGTGCAAAATCGGAATATGGGGTTTTGCTGACAGGGCTAACAAAATCGTAATTTCCCCGCTCGCTGTGGGCGGAACAATCAATGTGAGGAGTTTTTTAGAAAATGAGTGAATTTACTGACTACAAAGTCGCGGATATGAAGCAGGCCGCCTTCGGACGGCGTGAAATCGGCATGGCCGAGGTCGAGATGCCGGGTCTGATGGCACTGCGCAAGGAGTTTGGCGAATCTAAACCGCTTACTGGTGCACGGATTACCGGTTCCTTACATATGACCATTCAGACTGCGGTGCTGATCGAAACCCTGACCGCGCTGGGGGCCGAGGTTCGTTGGGCCTCCTGTAATATTTTTTCGACCCAGGATCATGCTGCCGCTGCTATCGCTGCGACCGGTGTTCCTGTCTACGCCTGGATGGGCGAAACCTTGGCTGAATACTGGTGGTGTACCGAGCAGGCACTCAACTGGCCTGACGGTCAACTGCCGAACATGATTCTCGATGATGGCGGCGACGCGACCATGATGGTTCTCAAAGGTGCCGAATGGCAGAAAAAAGGTGTACCGACCATCAGTGTTGATGATCCCGAAGATGTGGTCGAATTGATCACCAGCCTTAAGGCCTCGCTTGGTGAAAAAAGGATTGACTGGGCGGCACTGCAGGAATCAATCAAAGGTGTGACCGAAGAGACCACCACCGGTGTTCATCGCCTTTATCAGCTACAACGGGACGGTCTGCTGCCCTTCCCGGCAATGAACGTCAACGATGCGGTGACCAAGAGCAAGTTTGACAACGTTTATGGCTGTCGTCATTCACTGGTTGACGGTATCATGCGCGCCACCGATGTGATGATTTCGGGCAAAGTTGCAGTGGTCTGCGGTTATGGCGACGTCGGTAAGGGCTGCTGCCAGTCGCTGCGTGGTCAGGGTGCTCGGGTTATCGTCACCGAAATCGATCCGATTTGTGCCCTGCAGGCGTTGATGGAAGGCTATGAAGTTAATACCCTTGAGGATGTTGTCGCAGATGCTGATATCTTTGTTACGACCACCGGCAACTTCAATATCATTACCGCCAGCCACATGGCGAAGATGAAACACAACGCCATTGTCGGCAATATTGGTCACTTCGATAACGAAATTGATATGGCTAGTCTGGCAAAAACACCTGGTATCCAGAAGATCAATATCAAGAATCCTGTCGAGCACGGCAATCAGGTTGACCAGTGGGTGTTTGCTGATGGTCACGCAGTGATCGTCTTGGCTGAAGGTCGTTTGCTTAACCTGGGGTGCGCGACTGGTCATCCGAGCTTTGTCATGTCCAACTCATTCACCAATCAGGTCATGGCGCAGATCGAACTGCACACCAACGGTGATAGCTACGAAAATGGCGTCTTCGTTCTGCCGAAGATGCTCGATGAAAAGGTTGCTCGCCTGCATCTGGGTAAGTTGGGTGCGAAGCTTACAACCTTGACCGCTGAACAGTCGGCCTACATCGACATCCCGGTTGATGGACCATACAAGCCGGACCACTATCGGTATTGATTATAAAAAAAGCCTCGGTCTAACGACCGGGGCTTTTTATTTGGAAGAAGTTAGAAATGTTGCAGACCATCGCCTATTCTCTTGTTCGTAATAGCAGATAAACACCCAGTAATATGAAGATGAGATTGCCAGCCCAGCCTGCGACAAGAGGGGGGAGTGCGCCGGAGTAGCCGAACGCAAGCGCGAGGGACTGGAGCAGAAAGTAGCTGACTCCTATCGCAAGACTCAAGCCGACCCCTAGCGCAATACTGCTGCCGCGCCCGCGACTTAGGGAGAAGGGGACGCCGAGAAAGGCCATGATCAGGCAGGCAAATGGTGCAGCCAGGCGAGTGTGCAGGTCGACAGTCAGGCGGGTGGTGTCAAAACCTTCAGCGGAAAGCTTACGACTCGTTTGCCAAAGATCTAGAGCGTTTTTGAATCCACGTTGTTCGACAGCCCGAATGAAATCAGCAGGCTCTCGCCCAAGATCGATCGTTTGGTCGACTAGCGAAGTTGACGCTGTCAGATCTCCTGAACTCTGATTAAAAGAGTGTCGCTTTACGGCAGGGGTCTGCCACTGATCATTACTGTAGCGAAGTTCTGAAATCTGTAGCCGTTGATGGAGTCGAAAATCGCTGTCCATCTCAAAGATGGAAATCCCCTGTAAAAGCTTTTTTTCCGGGAGGGCGAGAGCAATCCTGATAATCCGATTGCCGTCGCGGTACCAGATACGGTCGCTGTTGAGAGAAGGCTCAGGCTTTCCCTGAAGCTGGTAGTCGAGAAGGCGGGTCAGTTGCCGGGTGTTTATCGGGGTAATGATTTCGTTGACCAGCAGATAGCCGAGCGCGAGGCAGGCCACGGCCAGCATCAGGGGGCGTACGATCCGCCAAAGGCTGAATCCGCATGAACGCAGGGCGGTGATTTCGTTGCTACGGCCCAGTCCACTCAGAGTGAGAACCATACTCATCAGGATTACCAGCGGCGTGACCTGTATGGCGATCAACGGCAGGCTGTTACTCAGATAGACCAGGTATTGAGCGGCGCTGGCTCTATATTCAATGAATTTACTCGCTTTTTCAAAGAAATCGACCAGCAGGTAGATCCCGATACAGGCCATCAGGGTCAGGCCGAAAATCCGCAGAAAATGGCGCAGCAAATAGAGATCTATCTGTTTCACTTTTCTTCCCCACTTTTGCGGTCAAAGAGTCGCTTAAACGACAGACGGGGGAAACTGACCGGCTTTTCGATGGCGGTGCGGTGGATGAAGAAAATCCCGACACTGAAGAAGAGCAGATTGGGCAGGTAGAGGATGATCGCTGCTGGCAGGACACCCTTACTGGCAAGGGTCCCTGACAGGTTGAGGAGAACGTAGTAGCAGAGCGCTATTCCCAATGCTACGGCAAAGCCTGCTCCTTTGCCGGAGCGATTTGATTGCAGACCCAGCGGAATGCCGATCAGGGCGAAAACCAGAGGCGCCGCCGAGGTGCTGAAGCGTTTATGCAATTCTGTTGCGAAGCGGTTTCTCTGGCGGCTATCGCTCGCCTCCCGTCTGGCGTCAATCAGTTGTCGGGGGGTGTATTCGCCCAAGGACTTGGAGCGGGAAGCTGCGTCGGCCAGGCCTTTGTTGAGATCTAAATTTATGTCATAGGTGCTGAACCCGATGGTTTGATAACTCTCTTTGTTACCACTGGTCAGGTGATGAATTGTCCCCTGGCTAAGGCGCAGAGTCAGAGTCTGAAACTGAGGGTTGTTAATGAAGCGACCCTTTTTAGCAAAGATATTTACCGGTTCCTGGGCGGAGCGCTCATCAGAAATAAAGACATTCAACATCTCTTCACGTTTGTCTTGCATCGTTTCGGCGTAGATAATAAGACCATCGAAGCTGTCGTTGAATACGCCACCTTCAATGCCGACACTCGCTTGATCTGAAGCGATGGTGAAGATCTGATCACGAAAGGCAGATTTTCCAAAGGGTTCCGCGAAGAGTGTCAGTCCTCCTGTGATCAGCATGCAGACAAATGCAGAAAAAAGTACCGGCCGCAATAGCGAGTAGAGGCTTATGCCGGTCGATTTCAGTGCGATGAATTCACCGTCGGCCGAGAGTCGACCGAAGGCAAGCAGAATCCCGAGCAAGAAAGAGAGAGGGATTGTGATGCTGAGAAAGGTCGGCAGCAAATAACCGAACAGCTTGAGAATACTGCTGAGTGGGACACCCTTGTTGACGACCATTTCAGTGAGCCCCGGCAATCGTCCCATCACTAAAATAAAGGTGAAGACGACTAACCCGAGTAGTGTCGGTGTTAGTATCTCGCGAAATATGTAGGAGTTGATGCGTCTGGTTGCCATGGGCGGCATCTTATTCCATCCACATCAAACTGTAAATAATCGAGATGTTGATTTAGGGGTTGATAAGCCGAATTTTTTCTTGATCACGGTTTGAGCTCATGGTATAGACCACAGGTTAATCATCACGCACGCTTCCTGACTGTTTCGGGGGTCTCAGGCAAGACCTGAGCCTGGAGCGGAATGACGGATGCGGAGGAAAGAAACCGAATCATACAAGGAGCAGTAAAATGGCACAAGTAGGCATGAAACAACTGTTAGAAGCTGGCGTTCACTTTGGTCACCAGACCAAGCGTTGGAACCCGAAGATGAAGCCTTATATCTTTGGTGCACGTAACGGCATTTACATTATTGACCTGCAGAAGACTGTACGTTACTTCAAATCGGCTTATGAATTCATTCAGGATACCGTTACCGCTGGCGACAAGGTTCTGTTTGTTGGAACCAAGAAGCAGGCCCAGGGCGCTATCGCGGAAGAAGCTATTCGCTCAGAGCAGTACTTTGTTAATAATCGCTGGCTCGGTGGTATGCTGACCAACTTTACGACTATCAAAAAGAGTATTGATCGCCTTAAGAAAATCGAAGTTATGGCGACTGATGGCACCTTCGAAAAGATTACCAAAAAAGAGGGACTGCAGCTCGAGCGAGAGCGCATCAAGCTTGAAAAAAACCTTGGTGGCATCAAAAATATGGTGAAGTTGCCTGGTGCGATCTTCATTATTGATCCCAAGAAAGAAGCAATTGCCGTACAGGAAGCCAACCGCCTGGGGATTCCAGTTGTTGCTGTCGTCGATACCAACTGTGACCCAGATGGCATTGATTACATCATCCCAGGCAATGATGACGCCATTCGCGCCATTCGTTTGTTTGCATCGAGCATGGCTGATGCTTGTGACGAAGGTCGCCAAAGACGTGCTGCTGCCAAGCAGACTGCTGCCGAAGGTAAGGACGACGTAGAAGTTGTTCCGGTTGCCAAGGCTCCAAAGAAGGCCAAAGCTGCCCCGGCTGTTGAAGCTGCCCCGGCTGTTGAAGCTGCCCCGGCTGTTGAAGCTGCCCCGGCTGTTGAAGCTGCCCCGGCTGTTGAAGCTGCCCCGGCTGTTGAAGCTGCCCCGGCTGTTGAAGCTGCCCC
>JAJRQB010000002.1 GCA_024280485.1 Deltaproteobacteria bacterium | reverse complement strand
GGAAATATTACCGAAGAAGTGGTTGAAGAATATCTTAAACAACTTAAGTCTTCAGCCAACGATAGCGATAGTTTTAAACTCGATTAGGGACTTTCAGTCCCGGTTCAAACCCCTGCACTTTCAGTGCAGGGTGGTTTAGTTGGCCCTGATTTCAGCTTCTTTTTGGCCTATAGCTATGGCTATAGCCTGCAAACGAGTCAAAAACAGGCCTCAACCTTCCGAATTTTCACTTCGGCCCGTTAAGTCCGACAAGCTCCTAGAGCAGATCTTCCTGGTCAAGGCGGAAAAAATCCCGAGCCTTGGGAGCCTCTTTCGCGCTGGCATATTCGGTTGGAGCGGTTCCTGAAGCGAAGGCTTCAATGCGCGCCTTGGGATCGTCGTCAGCCAGAAGTTTACCTGTCAGTTCTTCGATAGGATAAAACTCGATTTCATCCGGGATGGCAAAATCTTTGGCCGGGTACTGTTTAATTGCTTCCCGCATAAAATTTACCCAGGCTGGTGCTGCGGCTTTAGATCCCGTTTCATTCTGCCCTAAAGGTCGTTCCTGGTCATAACCTACCCAAGAGACGCAGGCCAACTGCGGTATATAACCGATATACCAGGCATCCTTCAGGTCGTTGGTTGTTCCGGTTTTTCCGGCAGATGGTCTTCCCAGTGCCTTGGCTCGCCAGCCTGTTCCTTCGCGGACAACACTCTCCATGATATTTGTAATCAGATAGGCAGTCTCTGCTGAAATAACTCGCCGCTGTGGTTTGCGAATCATGCGCTGATCGGCGTCCATGCCGGTGGCAAAGTCCGCAGGATCGATCGATTCGAGGATACGGCCGGTTCGATCAACAATCTTGTTGATGTAGCTCGGAGAGACCCGGACACCTCCGTTTGCAAACACGGAATAAGCGTTGAGCATCTCAATGGGAGTGACAGCAGTTGAGCCGAGAGCCAGGGTCAAGTCGCGAGTTAGTGGAGTTTCGATACCAAGTTTACGACTGTAGTTAGCAACATAGCGCACACCGATGTCTTCAAGTATTTTGATTGTGACGACATTGCGGGAATGAGCAAGTGCGTAACGGAACGAAGTTGGACCATAAAACTTCTCTTCATAATTTTTTGGTTTCCAGGCCCTAAGTTCCCCTTTTTTGTCGAGCTCTTCATAGATCAGCGGGGAGTCGAGAATGATCGATCCTGGGGTATAGCCCTTGTCGAGCGCAGCAGCATAGATGATCGGCTTGATCGCTGATCCCGGTAGGCGTTTTGCTTGAATGGCTCGGTTGAATTGACTTTCCGCAAAATCGTAGCCACCGACCATCGCTTTAATCTGACCAGTTTCCGGAACGCTGGCTATCAGTGCTCCCTGACCGAGTGGGTGCTGATCCAGTGAGAGTTGTAAAGGGTCTGTTTCGGGTATTTGTAATACCTCAACTTCGATGATGGAACCTATTGGGATACGCGTTGATTTGTCGCGTTCGGCATTGCCGCTCGATTCAACATCACTGCTGACAACTGAAATTGGTGCTGCCCAACGGCTACCTTTTATTTTGATAAACCCTTCTCGTTCACCGATCCGGCAGTTAATTTGCTCGGCATTTCCACCTGTGACCAAGGCACGAATAAGCCTTCCCGGTTTCAATGGTTGTTCTTTTAAGTTCTTAAGCTGTTCTTCGAGAAAGTTGATTTGGGCCAGGTCATCAAGCGGCGGCTCAAGGGCACGATAGCCTTGACGCTTGTCGTGTTTGCGAAGATTGTCACGTACCGCTTTCTCTGCAGCTTGCTGCATCGGAATATTGATGCTGGTATAAACTTCCAGGCCGCCAGTATAAAGCTGTTTGGTGCCGAAACGTTTTTCCAGGTAACGTCTGACTTGTTCGTTGAAGTAGGCGGTCTCTTTCAAGTGGGTATTTAAACGCGGCCTGATTTCAACTTGTTCTTGACGTGCCTCTTCGGCCTCTGACGGAGTCACAAAACCTTCTTCAGTCATACGTTGCAGGACATACTGTTGACGTTTGATAGCTCGTTTGTAATGGCGGTATGGAGAGTAGCGACTCGGCGCCTGAGGTAATCCTGCAAGAATGGCACACTCAGCCAGGGTGAGTTCCTCAACACTTTTATCAAAATAGTTTTGTGCTGCGGCTTCAACCCCGTAGGCGCGATGACCAAGGTAGATTTGATTCAGATAGAGGTAGAGGATCTCTTTTTTGGTGAGCGCGTTCTCCATCCGCCGAGCCAGAATTGCCTCTTTAAATTTACGCGAGAAAGAACGTTCCGAGGTCAGCAATAACTGTTTTGCCACCTGCTGAGTAATGGTACTCCCGCCTTGGGCAATCCCCCCGGCTTTAACATTTTTCAGTGCCGCGCGCAGGATCGACAACAGGTCAAGGCCCTTGTGTTTGAAAAAGTTTGAATCTTCGGCGGCAACAAAGGCTTGAACCAGCTGCCAGGGGAGTTTGTCGATCGGAACCAGAATTCGCCGCTCCCGAGAATATTCAGCGATGATCGTGCCGTCATCACTATAGATGCGGGTAATCAGCGGTGGGCGATAATCAGAGAGGGTTTCGACGCGAGGAAGAGAACTGGCCACGTAAAAGTAGGCAATTCCCAGACCTAGGATTCCACTAAGGCCAAGGCCAATACAGGCAAGAAGTATATATTTGAAAATCTGTTTTTTGGTCGTCATTCATTGATCCCGGCCAGAAAAAGTAATCCTGAAACAGGCACTTATAGCATGTGAGCAAGTGGCCGAGCAACCGCTGAACGCACGGCTTCTTTCTTGACGCTGCATCAGCGGTGCCCTATGCTTCTAAAAGCTACGAGCAAAGGAAAGTGAAATATGAAGAAGGCAGATATTCTCTACAGCGGTGGGCTCGATTCGACCACCTGTATGGCGATCGCCCGTGAAGCTGGTTTTGAGCCCTACGCGCTTAGTTTTTCTTATGGTCAACGCCATTCCATCGAACTTGAAAAAGCGCGCGAATACGCACCACTGGTCGGAGCCAAAGACCATATGGTCGTTGATTTCGATCTGCGCCAGGTGGGCGGCAGCGCTCTGACCAGTGAAATTGAGGTCCCAAAGGATGGCGCGGACAAGGCGCAGGTCCCGATCACCTATGTGCCGGCTCGCAATACGATCTTTCTCTCCTTTGCGTTGGGCTGGGCCGAGGTGCTGGGTGCTCAGGATATCTATATTGGGGTGAATGCGGTTGATTACTCCGGTTATCCCGATTGTCGTCCTGAATTTATCAGCGCCTTTCAGGCGATGGCTGATCTGGCGACCCGCGCTGGAGTAGAGGGAAATCCCTACCGAATTCACGCTCCGCTGATCGATCTGACTAAAGCGCAGATTATTGAGACAGGTTTGAAGCTCGGGGTTGATTACCGATATACCCACAGCTGCTACGACCCTGCGGTTGATGGGCGTTCCTGCGGACACTGTGATTCCTGCTTGCTGCGGCTTAAAGGCTTTGCCGATGTTGGACGTAGTGACCCGATTCCCTACCTGTAAAGAAGAAGATAATGACAAAGATCCCCGATATGCAGAAGAGCGCTGATTCTCGGCGCATTGCCATAGACAAGGTTGGCGTTAAGGATATTCGTTACCCGATTGTGGTTCTCGATCGTGCGCGCAAGGAGCAGCACACCGTGGCACGCGTCAACATGTATGTTGACTTGCCCCATCATTTTAAGGGGACCCACATGAGCCGCTTCATTGAGGTGCTTAACCTTTATCATGGTGAGGTCAGTATCGAAAATATCGAGGTGATCCTCGCCGAAATGAAAAAGCGCCTCGAGGCCAGCTGTGCTTATCTCGAACTCGAGTTCCCCTACTTTATCGAGAAACAGGCCCCGGTTTCCAAGGCGCGTGGTCTGATGGAGTATCAATGCCGGATGACCGGAATTCTTGGTGAGGATTTCGATTTTGTTCTTGATGTCACAGTGCCGGTCACTTCGCTCTGCCCCTGTTCGCGCGAAATCAGTGAACGTGGTGCCCACAACCAGCGCAGTCTGGTTAACGTTCAAGTGCGTTATACGGAGCATATCTGGCTTGAAGAACTGGTTGAGCTGGTCGAGGCCTGTGCCAGCGCACCGGTCTATTCATTACTGAAGCGTGAAGATGAGAAGGCGGTGACCGAACAGGCCTATGATAATCCGATGTTTGTTGAGGATATGGTACGTGCCGTAACGGAAAAGCTAAAAGCTCAGTCTAAAATCACCTGGTTCCGTATCGAATGTGAAAATTTTGAGTCGATCCACAATCATTCTGCATACGCCCAGCTTGAATATTTAAAGTGACCAGAGAGCCTGTGCATAAACCTGTGGAAAAGGTGGATAACTCATCAACTTACCGGAAGGCTTCGGCGGTTCTCGGTGTCTTTGCCAAGGAACCGGTTGCCGGTCAGGTTAAGACTCGACTCTCTCCTCCCCTGCAGCCAGAACAGGCTGCGCAGCTCTATAGAACCGCACTCGATGAGACGCTCAAACGTTTTTCTGACCAATCTTTTGAGTTGGTGATCTTCTATGCCGGAGCTGAAGACTATTTTTCTCGCAATTACCCGCAGTTGCCACGACAACCCCAATTAGGGAGCGATTTAGGTGAGCGCTTGGCGAATGCTCTGCAAGGACTTTTGCTGGAAGGCTACCAGCAGACAGCGATCATCGGTAGTGACAGCCCTGACCTGCCACTGGCTCATGTCGAACAGGCATTTATAGCTTTGCAGAGCTCTGATGTCGTCATTGCCCCGGCCGATGATGGTGGTTATGTTCTGATAGGTGAATGCTGCCACCACTCACAGTTATTTGAAGCGATGCCCTGGAGTTGTGCCGACTTGATGCAGCAAACGAAAAAAATCCTCGCCGAACAACAGATCGATTGGCAGCAACTTTCCAGCTGGGAGGATGTTGATGATGCCGCTTCCTTGCAGCGCCTGCTGCAACGTTCGCCGGAAAGTCTAACTGCCCGCCACATCAGAGAGCAGCTTGTCTCTTTGTTGCCTTAGGAGCCCCTGAGGGTTGACTTGCCCTGACGGCTGGCAGATAATTCTGACCTGACCCACTGACTTTTCTGCCACTTTCCACCCTCTTAAGTAAACTGAAGGAGTCTGCCTTGGATCTGGTACTTCAAGCTGGCCCGGTTGTTAAGCTGGTCCTGCTTATATTGCTCTACTT
>JAJRQB010000102.1 GCA_024280485.1 Deltaproteobacteria bacterium | reverse complement strand
GAGGTAAGCAGGGTTGAAACGGGTTACCTGCCTCAGGCTTATTGAGAGAGAAGAATGAACAGGAGCCGTGTACGAGGCCCGTACGCACGGTTCTGTGAGAGGGATGAGATGAGCTGGTTGCTCATCTCACCCTACTCGATTCTTCATAATCGTGTAGTCTGCCACGGTTATTTTTATATTTAGAAAGAGGGTATCCCCATTGCCACGTGAATTACGTAATACATTATTGATATGTCTGGGATCGGCGTTTCTGGCTCTGGGTGTGGTGCTGTTTCTGGTACCGAATCGAATTTCGACTGGTGGTACCCCGGGGATGGCGATTCTGTTGCACTTTGTCGTCGATCTGCCGATCGGCGGCTTGATGGTGTTGATTAACCTGCCGCTGTTATTGATCGGCTGGAAAGCGCTCGGTCGGTTGTTTACCATACGGACTATCGGGGCGATCCTGCTAACCTCGGTTTTTATCGATCTGTTTGCCGAGATTTTAAACCTCCAAGCGCTGAGCCATAACATTCTGTTGGCAACGCTCTATGGCAGCATCGCTGTCGGGATGGGGGTCGGTCTTGTGCTGCGCGGCAACGCCTCAGCCGGAGGCTCGACAATTATTGCACGCATTGTTTCGAGTCGCAGTCACATCAAGCCAGGGCAGGTGATCTTCGGGATCGATCTGCTTATTGTCCTGGCGACAGCAGTCGTTTTCCGCAGTATCGAACCAGCGCTCTGGAGCTTGATCGGGATCTACGTCACGTCCAAGTGCATCGATACAATTCTGACCGGGTCCCCGACCGAGAAGGTGGTGCATATCGCTACCGACAAGCCTGATGAACTGGCCCAACAGCTCCTAGAGCAGCTGGGCCGCAATGGCACGATTCTGACCGGCACCGGTCTGCACCGCGACGAAGAGAAGACCCTGGTCTTCGTTACGGTTGAGGCACGACGGATTACGCTACTGCGAGATATTATTCGCCAGACCGATCCTGATGCTTTTATGGTTGTGATGGATGCCGCTGAAATGCTTGGGCGGGGGCATGGACATGGGGTGTAGGCCTGTTTGCCAGCCTATAGAGCAAGCACTCTACAGGCAAGATTAGATTTATTGAATAACTTGAGTGTTTTGCTATGCTTTGATTCGGCAGAAAATTCGGAGCCTTTCGGTCGGTTTTAGACCGTCGAGGGTATAAACAGGAGGGGATGATGTCAGAAATTCTACCCAATGTTCTGGTCGTTGATGACTGCCAGAATATCTGCAACGCCCTGAAGCGACTATTTCAACTGAATGGCTGTGAATTCTACGAAGCGACCTCAGGTCGGGATGGTCTGGTTATTCTAGAAAATGATGGACCCTTTGATGTTGTTATTGCCGATTATTTCATGCCGCATATGGATGGTGTGGCATTTCTGAAAGAGGCCAACCGGTTGTGGCCGGAGACCTTTTGTATTCTGCTGACCGCATTCCCTGAATGCCATGACATCGAACAGGCCGTTGAGCAGGGTTTAGCTGCCGCGATTATGGCAAAGCCCTGGAACGATGAGATATTGGTGCAGGCCTTCTGGCAAGCCGTTGATCTCCGCCAGTCGAAGAGCCTCGATGTGACCGCAGCGGCTCAGGAACGTGTGGCGCTTGAGCGGCGGATCACAGTCGCGCAACGCATGAGAGAGCCTCAGGAATTCCACAGAAATTGTTGGGAATATATGGGATGTGGTCGTGAGCCTGGGGGAAACAGGGTCGCTGAGTCGGGGATATGTAAGGCAACGATCAGGATCCCTGGCTTTCGCGGCAATGGCGCCAATGGCGGGTCAGCTTTTGGTCGTGTTTGTTGGACAGTTGCGGGGACCTTTTGTGGCGGAGAGGTTCAGGGGATTTTTGCGCAAAAACATCAAAACTGCCTCAAATGTGCCTTCTATCAGGATGTTCATAATCTAAAGACGTAGCCTGGCATCTGTCCGGGTAGCTTATTCGAGGGTCTTGTATTCGACCTGAGTAATCTCAATTTCAGACTGGCCGCCAGGCGTTTTAAACGAGACAACATCCCCTTCTGACGAGCCGAGCAGCGCGCGACCTATCGGAGAGGTCCAGCTTACATAGCCACGTGTGCCATCAAATTCATCCGCGCCGACAATGCTGAAAACCTTCTCTTCCCCCTCTTCATTTTCTATCGTAACCGTACAGCCAAATAGCACTCTGCCTTTGGCGATTGTCTGCTGTTCAATCGGGTCAACAATCTCCGCCGCTTCAAGTCTTTGGCTCAAAAAACGGATCCGCCCGTCAAACCAACGGAGTTTTTTCTTGGCGTAGTGATAGTCAGCGTTTTCACTACGGTCGCCATTACTGGCAGCCCAAGCTGCGGTGTTGGCCATTTCAGGCCTTAGCTTATAGAGGATCTCTTTGAGCTCAGCCCGTAAACGCTGAGCGCAAGCGGGGGTCATGTAAATCGGGTCGGGCTTTGGCGCGTTTTGTTTTGACATATGTTTTTTGCTCACGCTTAAAGGGAGAGAAGCGGGATCATCTTAAACTGTTTTGACTATAAATTAGAAGGGGAGCTTTGTCCCGCAAGTGCAATTCGCTAAATGGAGATCGTAACTTTGCGGAGGGCTTATCATTATTTAGATGGGATATGTCTTCGAAATTAATATTTGCGGGGTCATGGTTGAAGTTCAATGAGGCTTATGAGCACCAAAACCAGCTATTGTCCAATATTTAAAATGCTACAGGGACGGACCTGAAAAAGTCCGTCCCTGTATTTGCGTGAAGTCATCTTTTGATAATAAATAATCAGTCGATTGCTTCTTTTGGCAGTTCCTCCGAACTTTCATCAGCAATCAAACGTTCGATGTCGAGTAGAATTTTCACTTCATCAGCGACCTTCCCGATACCAAGGACATAACCGTTGTCATGGCCTGTCCTTGGTGGTGGTTCAATCATCTCGGCCGAGATCTCTTGAACCTCTTTCACTTGATCAACAATAAGGCCAACAATAGTTTCTTGAATCTGAACGACAATGAAGCAAGTTCGGTCGTCATGAACTTTTTCCTCATGTCCAAAACGTAACCGCACATCCATCATAGGAATCACCCGCCCACGTAGATTGATGATTCCCTTGTAGCATGATGGCATCTCCGGTACCTGGGTGATCCTCTGGATGCCGATGATCTCGATAACGTGTTGGATGGCGATCCCGTAATCTTCTCCATGAACATGGAATGTTAAAAAGAGATCCTGTTGCTCTTCGATTGCTTCAACGGCCATTGCTGTTGCTGTCGACATAAGTGACTCCTGTCTTAATATTTGCCGAATTCACCATCATCGAGCGAAATCTGGGTCTGTTGATAGCCAGGTGCCGCTCCTGCCGAAGATTGCTGTTCGACGTCTGTCCAGCCAACTTTGGACATCGGAGTTTTTGGAGTTGCTGGTGGCCGTAGATGGCTACTTGCATTCTGGCGCAAAGTAAAGCGGGTCAACAGATGACGTAAAGAGTCGGCCTGACTTGCGAGTTCTTCGGCTGCCGCCGCACTTTCTTCCGCGCTAGCGGTATTTTGCTGGGTGACTTGATCTATTTGAGTGAGACCAATATCGACCTGGGCAATCCCATCGGCCTGTTCGCTGCTCGAGGCGGAAATCTCCGAAACGAGGTCCCTGACCTTGCCGATACCTCCGAGAATGCCCTGTAAGGCTTCGGCAGTCTGATTTGCGATCTGGGTACCATTGCTCGTCTTCTGAACACTACCTTCAATCAGTTCGGCGGTCTCTTCTGCCGCCTTGGCACTGCGAGCAGCCAGATTGCGGACCTCTTCAGCAACAACCGCAAAGCCTTTACCATGTTGTCCGGCACGGGCGGCTTCAACAGCAGCATTCAGGGCAAGAAGATTTGTCTGGAACGCTATCTCGTCAATGGTTTTTATAATACGGCTGATGTTCTGGCTGGCATCGTTGATCTCAACCATCGCACTGACCATACTCTGCATCTGATCGTTGCCTTTTGCTGCAGAGTCACGAGCCTCGTCAGATAGCTGGTTCGCCTGCAGTGAGTTTTCTGCATTTTCGCGGGTTTGCCCTGCCATCACATTCATTGAACTGGTGATTTGCTCAAGGGATGCTGCCGCTTCAGTGGCTCCCTGAGAAAGGGACTGACTGGCATCAGAGACCTGACCGCCGCCAGTGGCAATCTGTTCAGCCGCAGTTTGAATCTGGCCGAGGATATCATTGAGGCTGTCGGTCATCCGTCGCAGAGAGAGGCCAAGCTGGTCTTTTTCGGAGGCCAGTTCAACCGTAATATTGAGGTTGCCATCAGCGATTTTTTCAGCTATGTCGGCTTTCTGCTGTAGATTGGCTGCCATACCGTCCAGAGCTAACGCAAGTTGTCCAATTTCGTCTTTTTGATTGAGGTTCAGGCGTTGTGAAAAATCGCCTTTGGCGATTTCATCTGCCATTGCCACCCCCTTGCGTATTGGACCAGAGATTGCCCGAGTAATGACAAACCCGAGTAACCCGCCAATCAGCAATGAACTACCGACTACGATCAACTGCCAGGTGATCGCTCGACTGCTCGATTCCTGCCCCATGGTCTTTGCCGCAGCCATTTCCTGACCGGCCAATTTTTCAACCTTATCCAGTAGTGCAGTCGCCTCATCGCTTGCGATTTCGGCAAGAGCCATGGCTTCATCGGCGGCCACTCCCTGGGCGATGGTCGCTTGGTGGGCGACCATCATCTCATCGGCAACCTTTTGGAAAACGGCATGGTTCTGATCGACTTCTGCGACGGCGTCCCGCAGTTGCGTGTTATCGGTCGCAATAATCTGTACCCCGTCAACCGTTCCTCCATCAAGGATGGCACCAATGACCTGATCGAATGCTGCAATCCACTGCTGATATTCCTGCCCGAGCTCTTTCAACTCAGCCAGATCTTGCCCCTGAACATACTCTTCCAGAGTAATCCGGGTCATCGCCAGGGTATATTTGACTTCGTTGACCATATCAGCCAATGGAACTTCTTCACGTAAAATCGTCTGGGCGGCGGCGCCTATGTGTCCGGCGTTTGTCAAAGCGACTAGCTCATCTCGCACCATCCCTTCCATTGAACCAACATCAGCAGTAACTTCGTCAAAAGCCCCCTCCATCGCTAGCATGGCGGCATCGGTTGCGGCCTTGCGTGCCAACAGCTTACGTCCTTCGGCCATCATCTTTTCGGAGGCGGGTTGATACTTATTGTTATGCAGCTCATCGGTCTGACGAACCAGATCTGCCAGTTGGTTGTTGTCGGTCTTAACTACCTTGACACCTCCAGTCAGGGTACCGCCTTGCAGAATCGCGTCGGCCGAAACATCAAATTCTGCCAGGGTCTGCCGATAGGTCTTCTCGATGGCTGCCAGTTGACCCTGGTCATCCGTCGCCAATGCCGCCGTGGCTGCACGAAATTCATCCATGCTGGTGACAGCTGCCATCAGCGAGATCTTCATTTCATTCGCAGCATCGATCAGTGGTGCTTCTTCATCACCGACCACCGTCAGAGCATGTCCGACCGTTTTTAGTCCGTTGTAGCCAACCAGTCCGCCGACAACGACCAGCAGCAATAGTGCGCCAAAACCGATTCCAAGTTTCATTCCGATGCGTAAATCTTTCCAGGTCATGTCTTTTCCCCTTTTTAGAGACAGAGTTTAAAGATGCTTTATATGACGCTAGTGCCAGTGGTAAATTTGAGTCAAAATCCCCAACCTTATGCATCTAGGATAAAAAACTCTAACTAGTATTCTTCTTAAGTCAAGTGTTAATTGGAATTTTCTTATGGGGATAGTATCGATATTCTAATGAGTTACACGTCTTGGTTGTGAGTTGTCTTCTGTGCCGCCCTGGTGTTGACACTGCAACAAGCTGACATCTTTATATATTTAGAGAGGCTTTGATGCCGGTTTGAATCCTTTGTTGTGATTATAAAAGTTCTGCGAGATAAAAATATTTTTTATTAGATTACATCCTCATCTGGAGATGAGGGCCTTTAAGTCTGGAACAGAAAGTAACGATGGAGGAAGGATTTAGAATGAGGGAGAAGCTTCAAGTCAAATTGAGGGAAAATACTCCTGACTGGAGAACAGGGCGCGGCTTGGAAAATGAGAAGAGATCGACTTTTACGTTGTATCCGCTAGGTTCGTAGTAAAGCTGTTGGTGCCTGTCAGTAGAAGTGATTCTGCAGAAATCCAGTGATCGCTTGTAGTGACTCCGTGGGTCGCTCACGAAAAGGCGAGTGACCACAGTCGGGGAGAAGGATCAGTTCTGCTTCACCGGGGAGACCGGCGTTGATTTTTTTCAGTTGCTTAATCGTTCCGTATTGATCATCTTTCCCTTGAATCAGGAGTACGGGGATTTTAATATTAGGCAAGTAAACTTCCAGATTCCAGTCTACAAAACCCTGATCCAGCCAGGCTTGATTCCAACCCCGAAAAGCACAGTCGACGTTGTCGCCATGGTAACGGCTCAGTCGTTCACGCAGGTCTGTCGTCTCAAAGGTTGTTTTGGCTGCGCGAATGCTGGCGAGGGTAATCTGTTCGACAAACACATGAGGAGCCATCAGGACTAATCCCGCGATGCGATGGTCAGCAGGACCGCCGGCACTGATCAGGGAGATGGAGGCACCGTCGCTGTGTCCCACCAGAACGGCTCGTTCGATTTTTGCAGCGCTGAGAATTTTGGGCAGGACATTCAACCCTTCGTCGTGCATGAAGCTGAGCGGTCTTGGCAGGTGACAGGGGTCAGAACCGCCATAGCCGGCTCGGCTGTAAGACAGGACCCGGCAACCGGATAACTGAGCCAGCTGGCGGGGGAAGTCTTTCCACATGGCGACACAGCCCAACCCTTCGTGCAGCAGAACCAGAGTTGGCGCTGTGTCGTTTTTAGCGGGAGAAAGCAGCTGATATTCCAGCTGCACACCTTCGATGTGGAAAAACCCCTGGGTTTCCTGCAATGACGCTATTAGCCCCCCGAAACGTAAGAGAGCAGACAGACCTCACTGCCGTCAGGCACAGGGGTTTGGTCTTCTCCGGCCAGAATCATTTTGCCGTTGAGAATCATATTAAGGTTCGCATCGCTAAGAATTTCTTTAGCTTCTGGTAACTTGTGTCGCAATAGCTCGCGCAACTCTGCAAGATTCGCGACCGGCTCATCGATAATGAAGCTCTGCTCCGGGACTCCGGGAAGCTCTGCGGGAAACTTGATTCTGACACTGTAACCGGTGACAACTTGCGAGAGGCTGGTGTGCCAGTCGAGCGCCGGAAGGCCTTCCGGATTGAGCCCGCTCAGTTGGTAAAAACGCTGCTTGAGTGCATTAAACTGCTCGCGATCAATTTTTTCTCCCTTGAAGGGGCCGACCAGAATCGGTTCATCGAACCAGCGTTCTGGCAGACTGTCGTCCACAGCTCGCAAACCGAAGCGAAAGTTGAGCATCCTCTCCAGGCCGGTGATGTTGCGGCCGATCTCATCCAGTTGTTCAGCGTCGAATTGTAGCTGGGTCAACTCGCTTAGCTGAGTGGCAAAGTCGTTCAGATCGGGGGTGGATGGCGAGTTGAACAGTTTGGTATTGAAGCGGCACATCCCGAGGGCATCGCCGGCGGCGAAGGTGTTTTCACAGCGTCTGACGGCGAATTCCTTCCCGGCATAGGAGGTCGGTTCGGGAGCGACCACGCCACCGTAGAGGGCGGTCTTGAAATCGGCATCATCGTTGATCCGTGCGTTGATCTCGAGGGTGACGCGGTTGCGCAGATGATCCATGCCACGGGTGGCAACTGCGAGGCCCAGCGCAAAAGCCTTGAGAATGCGGGCATCATGAGGGTCTGATTGAAATAAACCCTTCGAGGCCATGCAGTATTTCTGGGCTTCTGCCGGATATTTCCCCTGTTCGACCGCACGACTGGAGGCGGCAATGGTATCCCCGAAGCCTTCGCGTTTTGCGGTCATGAAGAGCAACTGTTCAATGACCGGATAGTTGCCCCAGCTCAAATCAAGCCCACCGGTGGTCTGCTGATCAATGATGCCGCGTTGGTATAGCTCCATGGCCCAGGCGATTGCGCTGCCGGTGCTCGACGCGTCAAGGGCCAGATCGTTGATGATATTGTTAAGTCTTAAAATTTGCTCCGGCTCTTTGAGTCCGATATTGGGGCCGAATTTGCCGACGATGATGTACTCCGGACCTTCCCCCTTATCGTACTTGTCGAATTGTCCGTCGTTGTTGATGCCGTTGTAGGTCCGCTGTTTATGATGTTCCAGAGCGCTCTGCTCCTTGTCATAGCTGGCGTTACCATTGAGACCGGTCAGTGCACTGGCGCCCCAGCCCCCCTTGCCACCAGGGAGCATGTCGTTATTGGCCCGGCAACAGACCGGACATTTGTAACAACCGCTCATCCCCGGACGGTAGGGGTCGAAGTTATCGGCGTCGAGACTGGCGTGCCAGGTGGTCTCCTGGTTATTTTTGGTCCCCATGGCACAGAGAACACGGCTCGGTTTATAGAGGAAGGGGGTGCCAACTTTCTTCAGCGCGTTCCGCACGACGCTGGCACCAAGAATCTTTTTCCCAATTTCACGATTTTTCAGTTTGTAGGCAGCGGAGAGTTTAAAATCAGGCAGTTTCCCCTGGATGAGGATTGCCTTCAGATGCAGGGAACCCATTTTGGCCCCACCGCCCCCGCGCGCCCAGATTGCTTTCTCCCCCGCCATGATTCCGCTGCACAGGACCTGATTTTCACCAGCGCTGCTGATGCGGGCCATCGCCATATCTTTGCGTTCATGGCAGTCGAAATCATGCTCGACCCTGGCTGTGAATTCAATATTGTCCATGCCACGGTAGGCGGTTGCATCGACGAAGCTGATCTGCTCCTGCTCAATCCTCAGCAGGGTCCACTGTGGATTACGACCGTAGAGCACCAGATGGTCGTAGCCCTGGCGCTTGAGATAGCTGGGAAAGAAATCACCGGCGTTACTGTCGAGGATTGCCCGACTCTCCGGTGACCGACTGGTCACATTGCCACGGGTGGCGGCAGGCATGTTGCCGGTCAGGACTCCGGTACCGAAGATCAGTGGTACTTCAGGGTCGAGGGCATCTTTTTCATCTTGCAGCAGATTGTAGAGCAGATACATGTTGCCGCCGCGTCCGGCCAGAAAATGCTGGACTGCATCAAGCGGCAGGTATGCGCGCTGACAACTGCGCTGTTCGAGATCGACAAAGAGCACCGCACCCTGACTTTGGTATTGGGGAGTATCGTGCATCCGCTGTAAAAGTCGTTGAACTCGCTGTCTGATATCCATCTTATCCTCGCAAAGTATCGGATTCCCAGCCAAAGGCTAGCATGCCACCAAGAAGCTCTGAGGCAAAAACCAAGGCCTGGCTTCACGATTACTTCAAGATTTCACTGGATTCTCCTGATTAAAATCAGGCCTTTATCGCGAAGTAATCATGAGGCTAAGAGATTTTCTCTGCGCCTCTAGTGCGCAATTTTAGCCTTTGTCTACTAGACCAAAGAACTTTCAATCGGTTTGCGCATCAGCCCCGAAATCACCGCCCTTATTCTTGCAACACAAACTGGGACTGTACTTCCGGTATGTTTCAGTAATGGCCGCAAAGGGGACATCGGTAAAGGAGCCGCGCTCATGTACATATCCCATGTGCTGACGCTGGTCGGCATCCAGCGGGTGGAAGATCGAATCTTCGCGACCGTTGAACTCGAGTGGTTTGACCCGGAAATCGATGCAGAGTTTCAGGTTGAAGGCGGGGGTCGCTTTGACCCAGCTTCCTTCCAGATAGAATTCGCTGAAGGCATGCCAGCGGAACAGATCTCCGCCGTTCAGTTCTCTTAAGCGGGGAGTGTTGAGATGATTTTTAACATCTGCAAAGCCGATCCTTGAGGGGATACCTAGTACGCGACCACAAGCAGACAGCAGTGCGGCCTTGGAGATACAAAAGCCATAACCGTTGAGCAAAACCTTGCTGGCACGATAGGTTTCCGGATCGCCATAATTGAGATAGGGGGTGTAATTAATGTCATCCCTGACCCGGTAATAAAGGGCCACGGCCTTGTCAACGTCAGAATTCAAAGCACCGGCCACATCGCGTGCGTACTCCTGAATGATTGGGGTGCTACTGTCGATATAATCGGCACTTTGAAGGAATATTGGATCCATAAGAATCTGAACCTCTATAAAAATAGCTCGATTTCACCTAGCAGTCTGTCGAATTTGCAGCCGGTTCATGTAACGCCCGACATGCTGCTAGAACAGCAATACCGGGCATTTAATGGCACGTATAACCTGGTTTGTCACCGATCCAAACATGACGTCGTGGAGGCCACCGCCGCCGGGATGGCGACCGATGATGACGAGTTCAATGTTTTGTTCTTCAACGACTTTCACAATTGCTTCACCGGGGGTTCCCAGTTCCAGCAACAGCTTCGGTTCGAAGCCTGCGTCCTGAAAAGGTTTAGCCAGTTTCTCAAGGATGCGGGTTCCCGATTTTCTGGCCGCATCGTTGATCATGCTTTTTTGGATGTCGGGGACCAGCCGTTGAGCCAGATGGATATCGACTACGTGCAGCAGAAATAGTTCTCGCGGCATTAAATCTTTATTGCCAATAATCGACTCAAGTGTTTGTTGTGCGGTGTCCGATTCGTCAACTGGGATCAGTACCCTTGGTGTCATACCGAGCTCCTTATGCAGGTCAGAGTTTCTACCCAGACCTGATCTTGAAATGCCATCAGCCATAAACCATGCGCGGTAAAAAGAGAACCAGATCTGGCCAGTAGGTCAGGAGCAGCAGGATTGCAATCTGTATCAGCAGAAACGGCATAACCGCTTTAGAAACGTACACCAGGTTGCGGTCGACTGCGGCTCCGGAGATGTAGAGACTGACACCCAATGGCGGAGTACAGTAACCAATACCAAGATTGATCGTCATCAGCAGACCAAAGTGCATGGTGTCGATGCCGAATGAGGCAAGCAGCGGCAGAAATATCGGAGTCAGGATCAGGGTCGCTGAAATGATATCCATGAACATGCCGACGACTAGCAGCATGATGTTGACTGCTAGCAAAAAGACCCAGGGTGACGAGATTTGACTAACTACAGCCGTGGCGATCTTGTCTGGAATCTGCTCAAAGGTTAGATATTCGCCGAACACTGATGCTCCGGCGACGATTATAAGCAGGGTCGCAGAGGTGACTGCAGAGGAGACAATGATTTGTTTGATGTCCCTGATTTTCATATCCTTGTGGATGAAAATCTCGACAATAAACGCATAAAAACAGGCCACTACGGCTGCTTCATTGGCGGTAAACATTCCGGAATAGATGCCGCCAAAGATGATAATCGGTAAGCACAGAGCCCAGAAGCTCTCCTTGAAAACCGCAACGATCTCCTTGAAGGTTGGTTTATCCAGAGTTTTGTAGTTTCTTTTTTTACAATAGAAATAGGCGTACAGACTCATCGCGACCATGATCATGATGCCCGGTATGAAGCCGGTTAAAAACAGGGCTTCAATCGGATCATTACTGACCATGGCATAGAGAATCATCGCGATCGACGGCGGGATGATGATCCCCAGGTTCGGGGCGGTGGTCATGATGCCGACGGAAAACTTCTCATCGTAGCCATTTTCAATCAATGCCGGGATCATAAATCCACCAATGGCGACAACGGTGGCAACCGTTGAACCGGATATCGCACCGAAGAAGCCGCAGGCCAATACGCCAGCCATTGCCAAGCCGCCGGGCAGAAAACCGACCAGAACATTGGCGGTTTTAATCAATTTGTGGACAATCGAACCGGTGGTCATGATGTTGCCGCAGAGGATAAAGAACAGCACCACCACCAGGGCAAATTTGTCCATACTGCGGTAGAGCACTTCGATAACAATCTGCGCGTCGATGCCGATCATAAACACCAGCCCGACGGTTCCGGTAAAGAACAACGCCATGAAGACAGGCACGGTCGATGCGAGCAAGCCAAGCAGCATGAACAGGATAATTAAATAACTGGAGTCCATAAAAATTATTCAGGCAATTCAGACAGGATCAAAGTGAACGATCCTCAGCTGGCAGCCCCCTCCTTAAAGTCTTCATACATTATAAGCAGGGTGCGGAAAAACATCATCGCTCCCATGAGTGGTAATACGGCATAAAATATCCATTCAGGGATTTGCAGGCTGCTGGTCTTGGCGTATTCATCTTCATACATCATGATCATCATCGTCCAGCCCAGATAAGCCACAGTCCCGGCAAAAATCAGGGTAACTGTGTGGGCAAACATATTCAGGTATTTTTTAAGTCCGGGAACCATTTGCGGCAGGGCATCAATGCGAATCAGGGAGCGGCCGCGAACCGCAACGAGGCAGCCGATGTAGGTTGAGAAATAGATGGTCTTGCGGACCACCTCATCTGACCAGTAGAGGTTGACCTCGTTGGTTAGTTTGCGCAGCAGGACATTGGCCATGGCGACAACCAGGGCGATGCAGACCGCAAGGATAAGAGACCAATCCTCGAAGATTGAAAAGGCGCGATCAATGTTTTGAATTATTTTTTTCAGCATGTGCCTTAATCCAGAGAATAAAAAAGCCGGGGAGCAGGACTCCCCGGCTCAAATCAATAGAGATGATTCAATGACTCTTATTTCAGTGTACTTCTAACTTTTGCCAGGTAGTCGGCACCGATCTTTTTGCTCCAATTAGCATAGACTGGCGCAGCCTTTTTAACCAAAGTTGCCTTGTCCGCAGCTGACAGCTGGAAGAATTCAACACCAGCGGCCTTAGCCTTGGCGATCTGAGCATCATGCTGTTCTCTGGTCAGTCCGCGGGTTTTAGCGCTCTCTTCTTCGACGACCGAAAGGAAGATTGCCTGCAGATCTTTAGGCAATTTGTTGAACCAACGCTTGTTAACCAGGTGGACGAACAGGCCCTGTGCGTAGTTCACCTCAGTGAAATATTTAGCAATGGTGAACTTCTTGGTGATATTGCAGACGATAGCGGTATGGTCAAGACCGTTGATAACCCCAGTCTGCAGTGCCTGTGGGACATCAGGCCAAGGCATAACCGTAAACTTGTTGTCCCAGGCTTTATAGACATCGATGTTGACCGGGGCTTCTGCGATCCGGAAGTTGACGGTTTTTGCATCAGCAAGGGTGCGCACCGGAGTGGTGGTCGCCCAGCCGTACTGGCCGTAATTAACAATGTCAACAACCATCAGGCCGGCGGACTGTGCACTGTTGCTGTAGGGACCCCAGAGCTCCGGGTTGCTGCGAAACTGTTCGAGTTTGTCATAGGTGTCGACGACGTAGGGCAGGTTGACGATGCCAAGTTTCTGGGCAATGTTGGCCGAGGCGACTGAAGATGACAGCATCCCCTGAACCGCACCAATTTTCAGCTTGGAGATGACGTCCTTCTCTCCACCAAGTTGAGCCAGAGGACGGTAGTCGACATAGATGCGACCGTTCGATTTTTCCCAGAGGGCATCACGAAAGTTGTAACCGTTCGCGACTCCCTGAATGACCGGGTGAGAAATGTTCGACAAAATATAGGTATATTCAGCTTTTGAATAATCAAATTTTGTCTTCCAGTTTGCCAAAGGATCTTTTTTCGCTGCCGCAAAGGCTGGACTGAGCAGTAGACTGACAGTCAGCAGAACCAACAGGGGAAAAAGGACGAATGTTCTCTTCATCGGACACCTCCTATAAGGGGGGGGATGGGCCTACGCCATCTCAGTTTGGCGAAAAGCCATGTTTGATCCTCTACAACACGAAATAAATCTCGGCCAGAATAACGTTACGAAGCGCCTCAGTCAAGGACTGTTGTCCTTGAAAGAGAACAATGTTCTATTTTAATTTCATCAATTAAAACAAACCTTTTCATTTGAAATTTCATTTTGTCAGTCGTGCCTTTTTATCCAAACTGTTCGGTTGATTCATTGAGCGTTCTTGCCGGGGCCGTCGGGCGACAACAATAGCTTAATTTTCAAGTGCCTTGACCAAAATGCGCATGGTCGTATTGTAGGGTGTCGGCACCCCCGCTCGTTCTCCATATTCGATGATTTTACCGTTGATATAATCGATTTCAGTTTGCCGTTTTGCATCAACGTCCTGCAACATGGAAGGTTTGTGATGTCCGGCGCCCTTGATGTAATCGAGACAGTCAAGGTAATAGTCTGGACCCAGCATCAGTTCATTGGCCCGAGCAACCTGGACTCCCTCCTTCAGTAAAGAGTTCACCAGGGCAAAAACAATCGGATCATTGATGACCTCGAACATTGTCTTGCCAGTGACAGCGCAGACCGGGTTCATGCAGGAATTATTGACTGTTTTGGTCCAGACCATATTGCGGATCTGATCGGTGTGGTGTGTGTCGAGACCGCATTCGGTCAGGGCCTGACAGATGCCGAGTGCCGCTTCTCTAGAGTCCGGATCGAGTTCCTGCAGATAGTGAGGACGATGATGAAAGGCCAGTTTGACCTTGGCTGGTCCCTCCAGGATGCAGCCAAAGTTGACCACCGCGCGCATGACCTGTTTTTTCCCGAGCCGTTCAGCCAGAACCAGTTCGGTGTCGATACCGTTCTGCCAACTGACAACATAGCGGCCT
>JAJRQB010000101.1 GCA_024280485.1 Deltaproteobacteria bacterium | reverse complement strand
CGCACCTTCTTTTCGTCATAGGTCACCCGACCGATGGTGCGGATCCTGTGCTGGAGCAGTTTGCGCTCGATGACTGAGGTCTTCACCCCGATGTTCTGTACGGTTGCCGGGTCGATGCGGATCGTACCCGGCGGCCCGGCACTCTCCTCGCCCTGATAGACCGGTACCAGGTCCATTCCCATCCGATCTTTTCCCGGTTGGTTGTAGATCTCGGTCGGATCCATGGGAGAGCGCCAGAAGAGGGCCTTGCGCGCGGCATCGGCGGCGGGCTCGTTCGTGGAAAGCGGGGAGCCCAGGAAATAAAGGCCCAAGGCCGCAGCGGACAACACAAGGCAGGTCAGGCCGGAGAGGAGCAGGAACAGTTTTTTTTTCTTCTGCTGTTTCTGGCTGAAAGTCATCACCTGTCTCCTCAAAGGGGGATGCTTCGCTACTCCTTGATTGTTAACACTTTTACTCTACGTTGCAAGCTGTGGGCCGTTTCTCGGGTTGCCGCTGCCGGGGTGATCATTTGTGGTTGCGGAGGGACTCCAGGGCAGACCGGAGGATGCTTTCCGGGTTTGTACTGCGGTTGAGATCTTTTTTAGAAGGGGGAATTAAGAAAAGTTTAACAGGGTGTTCTTTGTAGAATATTCTTCACCGTGATAGGGAATAGTCTCTGCGCCTGTTCTCCTGTGGTTGACTAACTATCAGAAAATATAACAAATATGTTCTGGCATGCCCGTTGCTACAGCCAGCTTGAAGGTACGCCGACAGGGTCGCCCCTTGGTTATTTCGATCCGCTGGGGTGTCCCTGCCCGAAGAAGGTGACAAGGGAGGTCACAATGCTTATACGTGTAGAGTATCGAGATGGTCACTTCGACATGGTTAAGCCAGCGGTCCTGAAACAGCACCTGCGAGCTGACGCGATAATGAAGTTCTGGAGAAATCATGCCTGGGTTCACGCAGATTATAGTCCCCTGCGTGAAGAGATGAGCACCAGATATGCAGGCAGCGAGCGTCGGCAAATGGCCGCCTGAGGTAACGATGGGATTTCTGCGGCGACAGGTGAAGATTGTTTTGCTGCTGGGGCTGTTTTTCGGTTTGCTGGCGGGTGTGGCCCAGGCCGAGTCGGGCTCAGCGATGCGCGGTCTGATTCAGCGTGCAGACGAGGGTGCCCTGCATGCGCAGAGACTGTTGGGCGATCTGTACCGGACCGGGAGTGCCGGGTTGCAGCTTGACGTTGATGAAGCGAAGCGCTGGTATCAGCGTGCTGCAGAGCAGGGCGACGCCGGGGCGATGTTCAGCCTGGCCAAACTGTACTCAAGAAAGCAATCGGCCGTGCATGAAATTGAGGTCCAGAAGTGGATTCAACGTGCCGCTGAGCAGGGTCTTCCCCGTGCCCAATACGCTTGGGGACGCTGGCTGGCGCGCAAGGGTAATCCGTATCGCGATTTAACTCTTGCGCGTCGGTGGCTGCTGGCCGCAGCGCGTCAGGCCTGGGTTCCTGCCGAAGCGGAATTCGGCTTGATGCAGTACCGTGGCGAAGGAGGAGGGACCAACCCACAGGGTGCCATCCAGTGGCTTGATCTGGCCGCCCGTGGAGGAGATGGAAAAGCCCAATACGCCCTCGGCCTGATCTATCTCAACGGACAGGACGTGTCGCCACGGCCGGAGTTATCTTTCTTATGGTTTTCCCGCGCGGCCGAGCAGGGGCTTGTCGAGGCACAGTATTATCTAGGGCGGGCTTATTATCGCGGTGAAGGGGTCGAGACTGGGTGCAGGCTTACGTCTGGTTCAGCCTGGCGGAGGAGCAGGTTGATGATGACGCGCGTGAGGCTCTTACGGGGTTAGACGCTGAGATGTCTGCCGCGCAAAAGCTTAAGGCCAGCGGAGTACTGACCTGCAGTTTGGGCAGTTCGGTGAATCTCGATTCCTGTTTGCCAAAGACAAAGTCTTCTTTCTGACTGTTGCTGTTGCGAAGGCCCTTTTTCTGCCTTCGGTGGGAGCGAAGGTCTGCACGCGAAGCTGATTGTGCGTTGAGTGTCAGGGTAGGGAAATCTGGTAGGGAGCAGTTTTTTTTGCCGTCGGGGTTGATTAACTGCAGTTGCAGGTCCTTGTCTTGCTGGTCGACCGGGTAGCGGTAATAGACTAGGGTCTGGCAGTCTCGATAAACAATCCGATCTGTCTGGGAAAATTGAGGTTGTTGATTGAAACGGGGGGTCCTCTCATGTGCGTGAAGAATAAGCGGCCTGTGTGCCATACTGGTGTGATCTAGCTGGGAGACGGTTAGGATTGAGTTGAAATAGAAGTTTTTTCCCCGCACGATGACCTCGTAATGGGTAACGAAATCGTCACCCGGTTCGATGCTGAAAATTTCTGGCTGGTCGCTGATGAAGATTGAGGCGGGGACGGATGTCGTGCCGGTGGGGTTTCTCAGCTGTACACCGAACGCTCCGGCTTTCATGCCGGGTTGCAGATAGAAAGATATACGGTCCGGTGCTTCATATTCCCTGGCAACCGAAAGACCGTTGAGCAAGACGGCCGTCTGTGCCGAGACCCCACTGGCGTTAATTGTGATCCTTTGTTCTGCCGTGTCGAAACAACTATCCATTTTGCGCGGTGAGATTGATATGATCTGTGGTGTCGGCTCGAGAATCTCGATCTCGAATTTGTGCGGTGTACTGCGCTGCGCATCTCTGATATGCAGGTCATAGCTGCCAGGGGCGAGATCAGGCACAATAAAAACCATCCGGGCTTTGCTGACCTCGGACGGGGTGATCTGTCTGGTTCCCAAGGCTATGAATGTTTGTGCAGAAAAAGGACCTCCGCGCAGTACAACGGGTGATCCGGGCTCTGCATTGCGCGGGGTGACAGAGGTGAGTTCAAGGGCCTGAGCGTTGGACAGAATCAGAAAACCTGCAAGAATTGTTAGAATCAATCTGGACATGGAAGTCTCCGGTCCGCTCATTGCGGGGAGTTCGTGGTGTCAGGTTACTGGACGGGGGCTGAGTCAGCCGCCAGCCACGTTCGTCCATGCAGCACTCAAAGATGAAATCCCCCCATTCGCCATAAGGGCGAGTGTTCTCGGCCCTAAAGGGCCGTTGAGAAGATATGTCTTAGGTTTCCTGTACGCAGAAAATTGATGTCTCTCAGACGTTGCTGCTTCGCATAAAACGCATCAGGGTGTGACCATGTCCACTGCCCTGTGGTATTGAAGCAGCCGGAAACGATTATAAGATAGACAAGACAATATATCTTGAATAATAACGGCGTGGAAAAATCCTGTAATAAGTTTACCACACTGCCAGTACCCTATTATACTTGAGAGTGAGTGGAATGTTCTATATTTAGACAGTGCCTTGGTCGCTTGTCCCACCCGCTTGACACCAGCATGGTCGATAAATCACACATCTTGTACAAATGGAGAAATAATGAAGTCAGGAAATTAAACAAGCACTTACCGAACTGATCACTAGCGTCAACGGAAAACCGTAGTTTGCCAACTCTGTGTTCCGTGCATCGTCCTACTCGGAGCAGGACAGCCTGGCTGTTCGCTCGCAAATCCGGGGCTTCAACGTCAAGATGGATGAACCCCAGGAGTTGGGTGGCACTGACAGTGAACTGAATCCGGTCGAGATGCTCTTAGCGGTGCTGGGCATTGCCAGGAGATCATTTATCGGGCCTATGCCTCGGTGAAGGGGTTAACAATTGAGCATACCGAGGTCCATGCCAAGGGCTACCTCGACCTGCGCGGCCTGTTGACTCTGGCCGATGTCCCTGCGGTGTTTTCACAAGTCTCCTTCACGACGCTGGTGATGTCCGATGAACCGGATGACAAGATACACCAGCTGGCCGAGATGGTCGAAAAACACTGCCCGGTCATGGATAGTCTGATGCGCTCGGTGGCGGTCAGCGGCAAGGTTGAAGTGAAGCGGCCCAGTGCCCCGGTAGAGACGCCGCACGTGATCCTCGTGGAGATCTCGAAAAAGGACAACGACTAACAAGGAGTAGGGCCTAGGGGATTCATTTTTACGTGTTCTCCTGCTGACTCTGTTGGGCAGCGGGGGCTGGATGGGGATGGTCCATCACAGTTTTCGGAAATAGTGAGACCGCATTTGTCCCTTCCTCCTCAGCCGAGAATCTAGCTTCTGTCGAGGGGAGAGGCCAGGTCTGGGTAGATGCCCCGCAAATAAGAGAAGGCTGACAGCTCTTTTTTGCGCAACACAAAGCTATGATGGGCCAAGTCAGCCGCTGGAGTCATGGTCCTGATGATGGTGGTGCGATTTCTTTGATGGCCAGTCTGTAGTTTAATGCTACTCTTATACAAATATCCCACCGGTTAACTGCTTCCTGGCTTCAAGCGGAGATGAAGATCATGCGAATTCGCCACAAGCTTCTGGTCCTGCTGTTGATCTTTGCCGTTGTTCCGTTGTTGCTCAGTATAGTTATCAGCCATCTCTACTTTTATCGGTCCGGTCTACATCTGGCTGAGGAGGCCGAGCGACAGTTGTCCAGCCAGGCTCATGCCGATCTGCATAAGTTGGTTGACGGTTTCCAGCGTCTGCAGGAAAGAGACCGTCGCATGGTGGAGACCGCGTTGACTTTGCATGAGGGACGGGGGGCGTGGGCCTTGGACAGTCCGTCTGTGGCCGGCCCTTCTGCTCCCCTGGCCTACGCTGCAGTTCAACGTTATCGGCCAGGAACCGTTTCGCGGCAGATAACCATTCTGGAAACCGGCCCGTCATCCTGTTACCCCTCGCATGAAACCTGTGTCGATGCCTCGGATCTCCGGCAGCACCCCTGGTACCAAACAACCCGCCGGGTAGAGACTCTGACCCGGACCCTTGCTCTTGATCCCGTGAATGATCAGCCAGCCATTATTGTTGCCAATCCCCTGTCCGAGGGGGGAAGATTCACCGGGGTTACCGCGCTTGTCCGTCCGGTTTCCGCTATGCTAGCCGAATTGAAACTGTCGGAGAGCTGGTTCGGCGCTTCACAGGAGATGCTGGTTGCCTTAGAGTCTGATGCTGAATCGGGCTTGGGCGGTCTGCGTATTCTTGCCCAACGTGCGATTGGAGCCACACCTGAGTGGAGCCCACAAAAGCAGCAGGCGCGGTTGCTGCCGGACAGTGCGGAGGAGAACCTGTTGCTGCACCAACTGATCGCCGAGGGTAAGGGCGGTTCTCTTGAGATGTCATACGGCGGGGTTGAGACTCACTGGATTTTCGGTTCGGCCTCACACGGCGAGCCCTTTGCCCTCATTCTGGTGCCACATTCCCAAATCATCGCCCAGGCGCTTGCCGCCAAAGCGCATGTCGTAGGGAGAACTCTCAAGGGGTTGGGAATCTCGGGGGTACTGCTTGTTTGCGCCATCGGCGCGGTTTTTTTTACCGCCGTGCTGGCTTCCAAAAAAGTGACCTGGCCGCTCAATCAGTTGGCCTTAGCCGCTCACCGTCTGGCCGGGGGCGACTATGGGTGTCGCGTTGAACTCGAAACGCAGGACGAGGTCGCAGAGCTCGGCCAGATTTTCAACCAACTGGGGCCGGCTCTTGCCGAACGCGAACGTATGGCCAGTTCCCTGGCGTTGGCTGGAGATGTTCAGCAGCATCTTCTGCCTCAGCGCCAGCCCGTTCTCAAAGGTTTCGATATCTTTGGCGGGGCCCTGTCCTGCGATGAAACCGGGGGGGATTATTTCGATTTTATTCCGCTGGGCGAGGGACGTCTGGCTCTGGCGGTCGGGGATGTCGCCGGGCATGGGGTGGGTGCGGCCCTGCTGATGGCCGGTGCGCGCGGTGTCTTGCGCTCGCACGCTGCGCGCCAGGATCTCAAGTTGCACGCGCTTTTCAAAGCCATGAACGATCATCTCTACCGGGACACCGCCGACGAAAAGTTCATGACCCTGTTTTACGGAGCTCTTGACGCCAGTGACCAGACACTGTGCTGGTGTTCGGCAGGGCATGCTCCAAGTTTTCTGTATCGCGTCCGTGACGCTTCAGTCTGTGAGCTTGGTAGCACCGGACTGCCCCTGGGCGTTATTGACGAGGCTGTCTGGGAAGAAGGTGCCCCCATCGTGTTTGAAGCGGGTGACATCCTACTGGTCGGTACCGACGGGATCTGGGAGGCACAAAACCCAAGCGGCGAGCTGCTGGGGACAGAGCGGCTTAAAAATCTGCTGCTGAGTCAAACCGAAGACACGGCGGAGCAGATCCATGCTGCGGTGATGGCACTCGTCAGTCGTTTTCAAATGGAGGCTCGTCAGGAAGATGATATCACCCTGACTGTGATCAAAGCGGTCTAGGAGCCTGTCGACAGGCCCCTAGGTCAGTCTGTTCTGCCAACCACCCTGTCGGAGAGGAATGACATGTCCCGTCACTTTTTACTGAATTTTTTTCCTCCCTGTACTTCAGGATTCGGCTCTCAAAATGCGGGACACAGTTTACTGGGTTGTCTTCTATTCTGTCTCTTTCTGTTCCTGCCCGCTCCGGCTCAAGCGGAGCATGCCGGCCATCGTCACCAGGTCATCGGGGCTGGTATCCCCCCAGCCTATGATCCTCTCGCCGGGGTCGACCCGAATGGTCGCATCACCCGGGTCGAACTTCCTGAGAGTGTGACGAACCCCGAGCGCTGGCGCTACATCCCCGAGGGGCGGCTCAAGCCCGGTAATCTGCTTGACCGTTTTTTGGTCAGCACCTTCATCCTCCCGGTTCTTTTCTTCGAAGAGGATGTCGGGGCGGGGGGCGGGTTCGCCCTCACCGACATCGATTTTCTCAACAGTCGTCGCCGCGATCATGTCATCCTCAAGGCCAGTTATACGACTGAAGGCCAGCAGCGCTACTTTGGCCATTGGCTGCGCTGGTTGAATCACCTTGAAGTGCCCTCCGGTGGGGTCGCTTTTGAGGAGAGGTCTTCTGTAAGTGTCATCGTCGATTACGAAAAGACCCTCACCCGCAGGTTCTTCGGCTTGGGAGCTGGGACCAAAGAGGCGAATGAGACCAGTTATGCCGACAGGGTCGCACTGGCGGAAGTCACCATGGAAGGAATTCCCTGGGTGAAGCTGCCGAATCTGGTGGGACGAACCGGTATCCGGCTGGAGAGCCATGAGATTTCAGACGGTTTCATCTCGAGCGTGCCTGTCACCGCGACCGATTTCGCTGGCGATCTGTGCAGATTTCCCCAAAAGGAGACGATCGTTGCACCGGTCAAAAGAAGGATTGCCGCAATCGCCAGACCTGCCGTGCGGGTGGTTTAGGAGGTGATATTTGTTTCACGACTGCGTGAGGACATCGCTAACCCAGGCCAAGGGACTGGAAGCTCTGTGCTGCTGATAGTGGCTAATGTTTCAGGTGCGGGCTGTCCGAGTCAGGGCGGCCTGGAGGGGATTGGTGAGGTTGGCCTGGGGCCGGGAGTATTGTCTAGCCGGTCTGGAGAACTCAGGATTCAGATGACGTTATCTCTGATTTAGAGCGGATACGGTAGAGTTTCTCCACCGGAAGAACAGCCACGATGCCATCTCCCTCAATTCCGCGGTTGGCGGTTTCTATTATCTCAGAAGCAATTTCATCAACCTTCGGTCCCTCGGCGAAAATTTCTATCTTGATATGAGGGGTCATCTTGTCGGGCCTGAGCAGATTGGCATACTCACCGCAGCCTTTGACCTTCGACACGCTGATCCCCCTGATGCCCAGTTCTGCGAGCCGTTCTACAACATCATCCACCGCCGAAGTGCGAATAATCGCCGTAATTTTTTTAAATTCCATAATCGTAGGCTCCCGTTTGCTGGCAAATAGTCGTTTTCGATCATTATATCAAATATTGATGTGTTTGCATGGTTGGCAGACGTTTGGTCTGATAGACGATAAGGCTTGTAGTTCATAAAATCATGTTCCTCAGCCGCTATTGCTGCAATCCCCAGTGGGGGCCTGTTTGGATAAGTTCTTGCTGGGCAAAGGCGGATTGGTGCTGAGTCCGCAGGGCGGCAGCCAGTGGCAGGGAGGGGGGGGATTCTATGCTTAGCTGCTAGACATTTTTATTGACTGTGATACCTTTTATCGCGTTTGCTAGATGGGGTATGTCGCAATAGACTTGTCCGGTGATGAACGCCATTTCGACCCAGGGCGTCGATGAACAAGTGTAGAATATTGTACGATCTGGGGTTGAGTATTCTGCATTTCATTGCGCCGTGCACCCTGAACCCGTCGCAGACATATTTCTAACTACCTGGAAAACAAAGAACAAACATTGTTGGCGCGAAAAGTGTATTTAGCACGCTAGATCCGGAGTTCAGATTGACTTTTCGGAAATCCCACTTAATTGGAGAATGGAATCAATGCACATTATAAAGACCTTTCCCGTTGCGTTTATGCTCGTCATGGTCCTGTGCCTCTCGGTGGCCTGGGCCGATGACGGGCCCGCTTCATTGGAAGAACTTCTGGTCGAAGCAGATCAGCATAACCCCGAGCTGCAGGCTGCCCGGGAACAAGCCGAGATGGTCGGACATACGGTCGATCAGGCGACGTCTCTGGACGATCCGATGCTTGGGTTGGGTGTGATCAACATCCCCATCGATGAACTGGACGCCGAATCTACGCCCATGTCGGGTGTTACCTTGACCCTGTCACAGAAATTTCCCTTTCCCGGCAAGTTGGCGGCCCGAGGGGAGATGGCCAAGGAGAAGACCCGCTGGTACCGCAAGGCCTATGAGGATGCACGGCTCAAGCTGCGTCAGCAGGTCAAGGATGCCTGGTACCTGCTGCTCTTTCAGCGGCAGGCTATCGAATTGACTGAGCAGAATATCGATCTGCTCGATGATTTTAACCGCCTCACCGAAACCCGCTATAAGGTCGGTAAGGGGCTACAGCAAAATGTGCTCAAGGCCCAACTCGAGCGCTCCAAGCTGTTTGACAGTCTACTGACGCTGGAGCAACGGGAAGAGACCACCCTGGCCGGGCTTAACCGCCTGGTCGGCAGGGAGACATTCAGTCCCCTGGCCCAGCAGCCGATTCCTGAATTGAGCCGCACCGACTATAGCCTGAAGGATCTGCAGGCCGGGGCTCAGCAAAAACGCCCGCTCTTTGATGCCTACCGCTCGCTGATTTCCAAGTTTGAGGCGCAGTCACGTCTGGCCGAACTCGACTACAAACCGGATTTCAATCTCTGGATCGGCTATCGCCTGCGCGATAATGATCTGGCCGATGGCGGCAGTGATTTCATCAGCAGTGGCGTCACGTTGAATCTGCCTGTGCGCCTGAATCGGCGACGGGCTGCTGTGGCCGAGGCCGATTCTGGCCTGCGGATGGCCCATAAGCGCTTTAACAATTTTCGTTTGCAGGTCGAACTGTCGATCCACCAAGCCCTCGCCCGTATGCAGGCATCGGCCAAGCTGACCGATCTCTACAAGACCGGCATCATCCCCCAGGCCGATCAGACCTTTCAGGCGACCCTGGCCGCTTATCAGGTCGACAAGGTCGACTTTCTCGATCTGCTCGATTCCCTGCTGACCCTTTATCGTTATGAAATTGACTACTATCGGGCTCTGACCGACCATGAACGGAGCCTTGCGAAACTGATCTTTGCCGCCGGTCTCGAGGTCGAGTCGACAACGAGCGTCTCCCGTCAACCCAGCGAAGGACAATAACCGATGAATGCTTCGACCAAGCGACCCCTGTTTCAACAACCGCTGACCCTCTTCTTGTGCCTGGCCCTGCTCCTCTCCGGGGGACTCGGCACTGTTGCCGGTCTTTTCGCTGGTGAACAAAAGTTCATTTCTGTCGGCCCGGTGGCGGCCTTGGCTGCGGAAGGTGAGGCTGAAAAAGAACGCAAGATCAAGTACTGGGCGGCACCAATGGACCCGACCTATATCCGCAACGGGCCGGGCAAGTCGCCGATGGGCATGGACCTGATCCCGGTCTATGAAGATCAGGTCTCCGGCGGATCGACGATCAGTATCGATCCGGTGACCTCGCAGAATATGGGGATTCGTACCGACTTAGTGGTACGCGCTGATCTGAGTCGCCAGATCAGTACCGTCGGCCTGGTCGGTTACGAGGAGCCAACCCAGTATTCGGTCAACGCCAAGATCGCCGGTTGGGTGGAAAAACTCTACGTCAACGAAACCGGGCAACGGGTCAAGAAGGGCCAGCCCCTGCTGGAGATCTACAGCCCTGAACTGGTCAGCGCCCAGGAAGAATTGTTGCTGGCCAAAAACACCCTGGTTGCGGTCTCCCGATCCAGCTTTCCCCAGATCGCCGAAAGCGGCCGACGTCTGCTCGACGCTTCGCGGCAGCGCCTCAAGCTGTGGGACGTTTCGGATGAGCAGATCCGCAAGATCGAAGAGAGTGGCCAGGTCCAGAAGCTCTTGACCCTCTATTCCCCCTACGATGGCATCGTTTCGATGAAGATGGTCAATGAAGGGATGTATATCAAACCGGGCATGCAGCTGCTCGAGATCTCTGACCTTTCAAGGGTCTGGGTCTATGCAGATCTCTACGAATACGAACTGCCCTGGGTCAAAGTCGGTCAGCAGGCGACCATTTATCTCCCCTACGTGGGGAGCGACCCCCTGGTCGCTCGGATCAACTATATTTACCCCTATGTGGAGGCCAAAACCCGGACCGTCAAAGCGCGCATTGTCTTAGATAACCCCGGGTTCGAACTGCGCCCCGATATGTATGTCAAGGTCCGGCTGCAGGCCGAGACGGTGATCGACACCCTGGTGATTCCTCAGGAAGCGGTTCTGTACTCCGGGGAGCAGCAGACGGTCTTCGTCGCCCTGGGCGAGGGCAAATTCGAGCCTCGGCTGGTTAAGTCCGGTTTACAAGATGGGAAAGGGCGGATCCAGATTCTGCAGGGGCTGCAAGAGGGCGAGAAAGTGGTCATCTCGGCCCAGTTCATGCTCGACTCCGAAAGCAAACTGCGCGAAGCGATTCAGAAGATGCTCGAAGTCGGCCAAGAGACCGATTCTGAATCGGCGGAGGATCTGTTCGGTGATGAGTCGGCGGAGGACATGGAAGAGCTGTTTTAAGTAAACCGGGTCAGGCGTTCAGGGTTCGACGTTCGATGTTGAACGTCGCCGCCCTGAGTTGAGCGGCATCCTTTGCTGCGCCCAAAGGCCTTAACTTTCACGTCGAACATTAAACACCGAACATGGAACGGGTTTTGTGATGCTTGAAAATATAATTGACTGGTCGATTAAAAATAAGTTCATGGTGGTGTTGGTGACCTTCTTCATGATCGTCGGTGGGCTCTATGCCATCAGTAAAACCCCTCTGGACGCGATTCCAGACCTGTCGGACGTGCAGGTCATCGTCTTTACCGAGTATCCGGGGCAGGCACCCGAAGTGGTGGAGGATCAGGTCACCTACCCGCTGACCACCCAGATGCTGGCGGTGCCGAAGGCGAAAACCGTGCGTGGTTATTCCTTCTTCGGCCTCTCCTTTGTCTATATCATCTTCGAGGACGGCACCGACCTCTACTGGGCGCGCTCCCGGGTTCTGGAATATCTGAACTACGCCGCTGGCAAGTTGCCTAAAGGGGTGACCCCGAGTTTGGGGCCGGACGCCACCGGGGTCGGCTGGATCTACGAATACGTGCTCGAGAGTGACAAGCACGATCTGCAACAGTTGCGTTCGATTCAGGACTGGTTTCTGCGCTACGAGTTGACCGCAGTCGACGGCGTATCGGAGGTCGCCTCCATCGGCGGTTACGTCAAGCAGTATCAGGTCGAGATCGACCCCGATCGGCTGCTGGCCTATCACATCACAATTCCGCAAATCAGAAGAGCGATCCAGCGCAGCAACAACGATGTCGGCGGGCGTCTGGTGGAGATGGCTGAAACCGAGTTCATGGTGCGCGGCCTGGGCTATATCAAGTCGATCGCAGACCTGGAGTTGGTGGTGGTCGGCACCGATATGCGCGGCACGCCGATCCTGCTGCGCGATCTGGCAAGGGTTCATATCGGGCCTGAACTGCGGCGCGGCGTGGCCGAGCTGGATGGTCAGGGCGAGGTGGTCGGCGGCGTGGTCATCATGCGCTACGGCGGCAACGCCCTCAAGACCATCGAGAACATCAAGGCGAAGCTCGAAGCACTCAAGGCCGGCCTGCCCGAAGGGGTCACGATCAGGGCGGTCTATGATCGCAGCGGTCTCATCGAGCGCGCGGTCGATAATCTGACCGAGAAGTTGATCGAAGAGAGTATCGTCGTTGCGGTGATCACGGCGCTCTTCCTTTTTCATCTGCCCAGTTCCCTGGTTGCCATCCTGACCCTGCCGATTGCGATCCTGATGGCCTTCATGGTCATGTACTGGCAGGGGATCAATGCCAACATCATGAGTCTGGGCGGTATCGCCATCGCCATCGGTGCGATGATCGATGCCGCGATCATCATGATCGAAAATGCTCACAAACATCTGGAGCGCGATCGCGGTAAGAAAGGTCACTGGGAGATTATTGCGACCTCCTGCAAGGAGGTCGGCCCCTCACTCTTCTATGCCTTGTTGGTGATCACCGTCTCCTTCTTCCCGGTGTTTGTTCTGGGTGAGCAGTCGGGACGGATGTTCAAACCGCTGGCCTATACCAAGACCTACGCCATGGCGGCCGGAGCGCTGCTCTCAATCACTCTGGTACCGGTATTGCTCGGCTGGTTTGTGCGCGGAAAAATTCCCGCCGAAAATAAGAATCCGATCAACCGCTTTTTGTTCTGGGCCTATAATCCGATGGTCGATTTTGTGATCAAATGGCGCAAATCGGTACTGGTGGTCGCCCTGTTGCTGACGATGTCGATCGCCTTTCCGCTGCAGAAAATGGGTTCAGAATTCATGCCGCCGCTGTACGAGGGCGATCTGCTCTACATGCCGACTACCCTGCCGGGAATTTCGATCACCAAGGCCAAGGAGTTGCTGCAGCAGACCGACCGGATCATTAAACAGTTCCCCGAAGTGCATCATGTCTTCGGCAAGGTCGGTCGTGCCGAGACCGCCACCGATCCGGCGCCGCTTTCGATGATTGAGACCACCATCATGCTCAAGCCGGAGGAGGAGTGGCGTAAGGTCGAGACCGAGCGTTTCTACGATGCCTGGCCCGACTGGATCAAATCGCCGCTCGGCTGGATCTGGCCGAAGCGGGTGACCATGACGGTCGTCCAACTCATGAAGGAGATGGACGACGCCATCCAGTTCCCGGGTCTGACCAACGCCTGGACCATGCCGATCAAGACCCGCATCGATATGCTCTCCACCGGAATCAAGACCCCGGTCGGGATCAAGGTTATGGGCGATGATCTGGCGGTGCTCTCAAGAATCGGTCAGGAACTCGAAGCGGTGATGCAGGAAGTTCCCGGTACCTTGAGCGTCTATGCCGAGCGGGTGGTCGGTGGCAACTATCTCGATTTTGATATTGACCGCATGGCGGTGGCGCGTTACGGCCTGACCGTGGGGGATGTCCAGGACACCATTCAATCGGCGATCGGCGGCATGAACGTCACTCAGACCGTCGAAGGGTTGGAACGCTACCCGGTCAATATCCGTTATGCCCGCGATTACCGCAACGACCTGCAGTCTCCGCAGCGGGTGTTGATCCCGATCCCCGGTGGCAAGCATATCCCGATCTCCCAAGCCGCCGAGATCAAAATCCGTAAGGGGCCGCCCGGCATTAAGAGCGAGAATGCCCGTCGTACCGCTTGGGTCTACGTCGATCTGACTGGCATCGATGTCGGCACCTACGTGGCCAATGCCCAGAAGGTGGTGGAGGAGAAGATCAAGCTGCCGCCCGGCTACAACCTGGTCTGGAGCGGGCAGTACGAGTATATGCAGGCGGCTGCGGCCAAGCTCAAGGTGGTCATCCCGCTGACCCTGCTGATCATCTTCGTCATCATCTATATCAGCACCAAGTCGTTGATCAAGACCGGGATCATCTTCATCGCCCTGCCGTTGTCGCTGGTCGGTTGCTTCTGGTTCCTCTGGCTGCT
The DNA here is from genome assembly GCA_024280485.1 of Deltaproteobacteria bacterium. Lineage (GTDB taxonomy): Bacteria > Desulfobacterota > Desulfuromonadia > Desulfuromonadales > Geopsychrobacteraceae > Geopsychrobacter. Next base: position 1,701 of record JAJRQB010000101.1, on the reverse strand, counting down.
CGAATATAATATGTCGGTGGCGGTCTGGGTCGGAATTATCGCCCTGGCGGGGATCTCGGCCGAAACCGGGGTGGTGATGCTGCTCTACTTGGACCTGGCCTACGAACTCTGGAAAAAGAACAACCGAATGCAGAATTGCGGCGACCTGCTGCAGGCGATCCACCATGGTGCGGTCAAGCGGATCCGGCCTAAGGTCATGACCATCTGCGTCATTATCGCCGGCCTGCTCCCGATCATGTGGAGTCACGGGGCCGGGGCCGACGTGATGAAGCGGATCGCCGCGCCGATGATCGGCGGGGTGGTGACCTCGGGAGTGATGGAGCTGCTGGTCTTTCCGGTCATCTACTACCTCTGGCGGAAGCGGGGTCTGGATAAGTCAGCCGAACCGACGACCCTGGAAGAGCTTCATGATTAACCGAAATTGCAACTGAAAGTGGCACAAGCCGAAATACGGATAACCGTATCAAATTAAAAGAATGGAGAAAAGAGATGAAAAAACTGTTGATCGTTGCACTGCTGGCCATGTTGGTCCCTGCCTCTGCGATGGCGATGAAGGGGATGGAGCATAAGAGTGATACGATGGAAATGGACCATGATTCCAAGAAAATGGATCACGGCAGCATGGGCATGGACGGTGTGATCATGCTGCAGGATGAGGTGGTTGATGGTGTCAAGGGTTCAGCGCATCTGATGGATATGAAGGGCGGCATGGGCCAGATGATTATGGTCATGTTTACCGAAGCAGAAGGTGGCAAGATGATCACCAAGGGGAGAGTCGCTGTCAAAATTGAATCACCGGATGAGAAAATCGGCGATGCAAAGAAGATGAAGAAGAGTAAGGGGATGTTCGGCATCTATGTTAAATTTGACCAGAAGGGGATGTATCACTTCAGGGTTGGCACCAAGCTGGCCGACGGCGAGAAGCGTACCTTCCATTTTCATCACGAAAATTAAGTTGTAAGCAAATCGGTCACCTTCTCGGCGACGTGGAGGTGGCCGAAGACTCAGAAAACTCTGGCAAAAAAAGTTGGGGCTTCTATTGAATTGAACATGTCGGAATGGTTGCGGTCTTGACTATGCCCGGAGACCTTAAAGATCTTTCGACAGACCTATTGATGATTCACGTTTAAACCCCTCAGAATGTAGGGGCCCTATCCTAGATACGGTCAAAAAGACTGTTGTTTCATTACTCTGTTATATGTCTGCCCAAAATAATTCTTACATTGGAATAATTAGAATGCAGCTTCAGGCTAGTTTTTATGGGGATATTCCGTTAGAATCACTGGTTATATTTCCATATATATAAAGTGAGGACAACATGAACAGACGAGCCAAATACTTATCTCTTTTGTTAACTTTGAGTTTGATGGCTCTACTTGCCGCCTGTGGCGGAGGTGGCGGTGGTGGCGGTGGGGAGGAGCCAACCCCTATTCCTGATATCACTGTCACCGACTCGATTGCGCCAGTGATGGATTTGGAACTTCCCTACGGTGAGGTGACCGAAGGGAATTCAGCGAGCCAGAGCATCACTGCGACCAATGATGGTAATGCTGATCTCATCTTTGGTAATGTGGATGTTCTCACAGCACCATTCTCAATCACCGCAGATACGTGCTCCGGTCAGACGCTAACCCCTGCGAGCAGTTGCACTATTACTGTCTCCTTTGCTCCACAAACAGCAGGGTTCTCTTCTGATGCCTT